>JBCCSW010000004.1:0-33328 GCA_039199465.1 Pseudomonadota bacterium | reverse complement strand
TGACAGTCAGCCTTACCAGCCTCGTCGCCGGTCTCGCGACGGCGCCGGTCGCGGCGATCCATTTCCACCGCATGAGCCCCTGGGGCCTTGTCGCCAATCTGTTGGCGGTGCCGGTGATGGGCGCCTGGATCGCCCCGGCGGGCGCCGCGGCGGCGCTCGCGGCGCCGTTCGGACAGTCCGGGCCGCTGCTGGACCTGATGGCGCTGGGGATTGGCTGGGTGCTGCGCGTGGCGCATGAGGTTGCCGCGCTGCCGGGCGCGGATCGGGCGATCCCGGCGATGCCGATCTCGCTGCTCGTCGTGCTTGCTCTTGCGGGGCTGTGGATCGCGCTCTGGCGGGGGCCATGGCGGTTCGCCGGCGTCCCTGTGATCGCGACGACGCTCGCGCTCGCCCCGGCCGTTGCCCCGCAGCGCCCCGCGATCCTGATCGCGCCGGGCGGTGGTCTCGTCGGGGTGTTGCATCGCGGCGAGCGGCGCCTCGATCATCCGCGCGCCGAGAGCTATGCCGCGCGCTCGTGGTTGGAGAGCGATGGCGACCGTACCGCGCAGATCGATGCCGCCGCGCGACCTGGCATGGAGCCGCCGATGGCGGCAGACGCCACCCGCCGCCCGGCCCGGCGGAGCATGATGCTCGACCTGGCTCTCGACCCAGTCGTCGACCCAGTCGTCGACTCGGGCTTCGACCCGAGAAACGACCGAGAAGACGACCCAAGGGACGACCAGGCGCCGGTCGGCCGGGACGGGGCATGGCGGATCGTCATCCTGCGCGGCAAGGCGGCAACCGCCGAGGCGGCCGCGTACTGCGCCGGGCGGACGGTCGTCGTCGCACCGGCCTTTGCGGACACGACGCCCGAGGGGTGCGTCTTCATCGGGAAACCCGCGCTCGCCAGCGGTCAGGCGCGGGCGATTGTCGCGTCAGCGGACGGGCTGCGCCTGCTTCCGCTCGCGCCACGGGGCGGCAGACCCTGGCATGGTGCGGCCTATGCCGCGCAGGTCGGCAGATCTCAGCGATAGGTGCGGATCAGGCCGACCATCTTGCCTTGGACGCGCACGCGGTCGGCACGGTAGAGGCGCGTCTCGAACACCGGGTTGGCGGCCTCCAGCGCGATCGCCTCGCCCTTGCGGCGGAAGCGCTTCAGCGTCGCCTCCTGCCCCTCGATCAGGGCCACGACGATGTCGCCGGTCTCGGCGGTGGTCTGGCGGCGGATCACCACGACGTCGCCGTCATGGATCCCGGCCTCGATCATCGAGTCCCCGCGGACCTCCAGCGCATAGTGCTCGGCGCCGGGATCGACCATGTTGGACGGGACGGGCAGGCGTTGTGCGCCGTCCTCGATCGCCTCGATCGGGACACCGGCCGCGATGCGGCCGATCAGCGGCACATGGGTGCCGCCGCCACCGGGCGCGATGCCGAGCGTGCGCCGCGCGTCGCCGCCGCCTAGCAGGTCCTCCAACGCGCCGTCCCGCTGGCCCTGGGGTTTGCCGTTGCCGGCGCCGTCGCGCGCATCACGATCACCCTGGATCACCGAGGGCGTGAAGCGCTGCGGCCGCGGGGCGCGCCGCTCCTCCATATTGTCGGGCATTCGCAGGATCTCGACCGCCCGCGCGCGGTGGGCCAGGCGCCGGATGAAGCCACGCTCCTCCAGCGCGGTGATCAGGCGATGGATGCCGGATTTCGAGCGCAGATCGAGCGCATCCTTCATCTCATCGAACGAGGGTGAGACGCCGTCGCGCTGCATGCGCTTGTGGATGAAGAGCAGAAGGTCATACTGCTTGCGCGTCAGCATTATCGCCCCCAGGCCGTCATGTTACGTATAGGTAACTCACCGTTGTTCTAAAATTGTTCGCTATTTGTGTCAAGCTGACAATGGGAACAGACCAGAATTGCCGTGAACAGACGGTAAACTGTTGCGCCTCTGCCGATAGTCCCCAATCACGCCGTGTAGCACTGTCCCAGAAGACAGCAGTTGATGACTCGCAAAGACACAACGACGGCGCGGCCGATTACCGGCGCACTGATCCATTGTCGGACAGCGGCGTCTCACCTCGTGCGCAAGTCAGACGAGGTCGATGACGTTGACGATCGCGCCGGCCGGCAGCGGGCCCGCATGGGGTGCGCGCTGGATCAGCACATCGGCGCCGGCCAGGACGCCGAGCAGGCTGCTGTCCTGGTTTTCGGCCGCGGCCACGGCAGGACCGGCGTCGCCCTGTAGCAGCGTGGCACGCATGTAGTGCTCGCGCGGCCCGTTCTGGCCCAGCGGCGCGGCGAGTGGCAGGGGCCGAGTGCGCGGCGGATCGCCAGGCAGGCCCATCGCACGCTGGATCGCGGGCACCAGGAACAGCTCGCCGCAGACCAGTGCGGAAACGGGGTTGCCCGGCAGGCCCATCATCAACGTGCCGTGGCCGAGCGTGCCGGCCATAAGCGGCTTGCCCGGGCGCATCGCGATGCGGTGGAAGCCGAGCGTCATGCCGGCGCTGCCGAAAACGCGCGCGACCAGGTCATGATCACCAACAGAGGCGCCGCCTAGCGTCACCAGCATGTCACTGCCCCGCGCTGCCTCCAGCGCCGCGATCAGGCTGTCGGGCGTGTCACGCGCGATCGGCAGCAGGCGGGGAACCGCGCCAGCGGCCGCGACGCGTGCCGCGAGGCCGTAATTGTTCGACGCGAAGATCTGGTCGGCGCGGGGCGTCTCGCCCGGCGCCACCAGTTCGTCGCCGGTCGGCAGGATCGCCACGATGGGGCGGCGGGCTACGCTGACGGCGGCCGCGCCCATGGCGGCGGCGAGCGCTATCTGGCTGGGGCCAAGTCGGCAGGGCGCCTCAAGCCGGTCGCCGGGGGCGAAGTCGCCGCCGGCCGGGCGCACATAGGCGCCTTCGGTCGGTGCCTCGACGACGTCGATCACGTCGTGGCCACCCTCGCAAAGGCGACGGGCGTCCTCCTGGATCAGCACGGCGTCGGCGCCGGCGGGCAGCGGTGCGCCGGTGAACAGGCGCATCGCCGAGCCGGGCGGCAGGGCCTCGGCGCTGGCATGGCCGGCCGGGATCTCGCCCGAGACCGCGAGGCGGGCACCGGGCACCGCCTCGGCCACGCGCACGGCATAGCCGTCCATGGCGGAGGCATCGAAGGGCGGCTGAGGTCTGCTCGCAACGATATCGGCCGCCAGCACCCGGCCATGCGCCTCGGTCAGGGGCACGGTTTCGGCGGGCATCGGGCGCACGCGCTCCAGGATCATTGCGCGGGCATCGGCGACGCTTAGCAGTGGCGCGCGTTCAGGCATCGGCGCGTGCCTCAGTCGGCATGATACGCGCCGGTTCGGCCGCCATCCTTGTGCGTCAGGCGCACCGCTTCGATCCGCATCGCCTTATCGACCGCCTTGGTCATGTCATAGACGGTGAGCGCCGCGACCGAGACGGCGGTCAACGCCTCCATCTCGACGCCGGTCTGGCCGGTCAGTCTGACGGTCGCCTCGATCTCGACCCGGTCGGGGGGCGCGGGGGTCAGGTCGACCGCGACCTTGGAGAGCAGCAGCGGATGGCAGAGTGGGATGAGCTCGGCCGTGCGCTTGGCCGCCATGATGCCAGCCAGGCGCGCGACGGCGAGCACGTCGCCCTTCTTCGCGCGACCCTCGACGATCATCGACAGCGTCTCGGGCGCCATGACGACAGCGCCGCGGGCGGTCGCCGTCCGGCCGGTGACGGGCTTGTCGCCGACATCGACCATGCTGGCGCGGCCATCGGCGTCGAAATGGGTGAAGGCCTTCGGCTCAGCCATGCGCGGCCCTGGGCCCGGCCTGCGGTGCCGCGATTGCGACGGGTTCCGCCAGGATCGCGCGCGTCGCGGCGGCCACGTCGTCCTGGCGCATCAGGCTCTCGCCGATCAGGAAGCGTCGCACGCCCGCCCGGGCCAGCCGCGCCAGATCGCCCGGCGTGGAGAGGCCGCTCTCGCCGACCACGTCGCGGTCGCGCGGAATGCCGGGCGTCAGTCGTTCGGTGACGGCGAGGCTGGTCTCGAAGCTCCGCAGGTCGCGGTTGTTGATGCCGATCAACCGGGCGGGCAGGGCGAGTGCGCGATCAAGCTCAGCCTCGTCGTGCACCTCGATCAACGCATCCATGCCGAGATCGGCGGCGGCGGCGGTCAGATCGGCTGCCAGCGCGTCGTCGACCATCGCCATGATGACCAGGATCGCGTCGGCGCCCCAGGCGCGTGCCTCGAGCACCTGATAGGTGTCGAGCATGAAATCCTTGCGGAGCACCGGCAGTCCCGAGGCTGCGCGGGCCCGGCGCAGATAGTCGGGCGCGCCCTGGAAACTGGGCCCGTCGGTCAGAACCGAGAGGCAGGCCGCACCCCCCGCGGCATAGGCTGCACCGATGGCGTCGGGGTCGAAAGGCGACCGGATCAGGCCCTTCGACGGGCTCGCCTTCTTGACCTCGGCGATCAGGCCATACCCCGCCGCCGCGCTGCGGCCGAGCGCCGCTGCGAAGGGGCGGACCGGGTCGGCGCCCTGCGCCTCGGCAGCAAGCGCGCCTTCCGGGCGCGCTGCGCGGGCGGCGGCGACCTCGTCGCGCTTATACGCCGCGATCTTCGCGAGGATGTCGGTCATGCTCTCATCACCCGGTTGTTCTCGGCCCGCAGGCTCAGGCCGCCTTGCCGGCTGTCGCTTGGGCCAGGGCGGCGCGCTTGCCCTCGGCCGCGCCGCTGTCGATGCTCTGAGCGGCCAGTCCCGCGCCTTCGACCAGCGTTGCAGCCCGGCCCGCGACAACAAGCGCCGCGGCGGCATTCAGCAAGACAGCGTCGCGATAGGCCGACGCCTCGCCGGCCAACAGGCCGCGCAGCGCCGCGGCGTTGGCCTCGGGCGGCCCGCCGAGGATCGCGTCGAAGGGATGGGTGTCGAGCCCCGCATCGGCGGGCGTCACCGTCATCTCGGTGATGGCGCCATCGGCGAGCGCCACGACCTGGCTTGGCCCCGCGATCGAGAGCTCGTCGGTGCCGTCGCCGCCATGCACCAGCCAGGCGGCCTCGTGCCCCAGCGCCTGCAGCGTCTCGCACATCGGCCGCAGCAGGTAAGGCGCGTAGGCGCCGGTCAGCTGGCGCTTTACGCCGGCCGGGTTGGTGAGCGGGCCGAGGATGTTGAAGATCGTGCGGACGCCCATTTCCTGGCGCACGGGCTGCACGTGGCGCATCGCGCTGTGGTGCATCGGTGCCATCATGAAGCAGATGCCGCAGGCGGCGAGCGCGGCCTCGGCCACCTCGGCCGGCACCATGACCTCGATCCCGATCATCGACAGCGCATCGGCTGCACCGGCCTTGGACGACAGCGCCCGGTTGCCGTGCTTGGCCACGGGCACGCCGCAGCCGGCGACGACCAGCGCTGCGGCGGTCGAGATGTTCAGCGTGCCCTTGCCATCGCCCCCGGTCCCGACGATGTCGATTGCATCCGGTGGCGCGGCGACCTTGGCGGCGCGCGCGCGCATCACGCTGGCGGCAGCGGCGATCTCGTCCACGCTCTCGCCGCGCATGGCCAGGGCCATCAGGAAACCCGCCACCTGCGCCGGCGTCGCGTCGCCGCCCATGATGATGTCGAATGCCGCCTCGGCGCTGCCGCGGTCCAGCGGGCCCTGGGTGGCGCGGGCGATGTGGGGCTTCAGCCCGGGTTTCATGGCGCAGTCGCCTTTGCCCAGGCCGGAAGCAGGCCTGCGATCGACAGGAAATTGGCCATCAGCGCCGCGCCGTGCTCGCTGGCGATGCTCTCGGGGTGGAACTGCACGCCGTGTACGGGGCGGCTGCGATGGGCGAGGCCCATGACCACGCCGGACTGACTGCGCGCGGTGACCTGCAGCGCCGCCGGCAGCCCCGAGGGCGCCACGCCCAGCGAGTGGTAGCGCGTCGCCAGGAAGCCCTGCGGTAGGCCGGCGAAGACGCCGCTGTCGTCATGCGTCACGGTCGACAGCTTCCCGTGCAGCACCTCGTGGCAGCGCTCGACGGTGGCGCCGAATGCCTCCCCGATCGCTTGGTGACCGAGGCAGACGCCGAAAATCGGCAGGCTCTCCGGGGCGCGCCGGACGAGCTCGACGCAGATACCGGCATCGGCGGGAACCCCCGGACCGGGCGAGATCACAATCGCCGCTGGCTGCATCGCCAGCGCGTCCTCGACACTCAAGGCATCGTTTCGGACGACCTCGGGGATCGCCCCCAAAACGCCCAAGTGATGCACCAGGTTATAGGTGAAACTATCGTAGTTATCGATCAGCAGGAGCATCGACTCGCAGTCCGTTTTCGAAGTCTCTTCACCGGTCGGCCGAAGACGCCGCTGTCGTGATGTCCCCCAGACGCCCGGGGCGTCAAGTGCCGGCGGTCGGACGGCTCGGGGGCCGGGTAGAGATCGAGGCGGCGCGGGCCGTTCGCATGTCGTGTTGATCGGGCGCGTCGATGGCATGGGCGAGATCGGGCTCGATATCGGGGACCGGAGCCGCGGGCGGTGCAGCCGCCGGCGCACGGCCCCACCGCAGGACAAAGGCGCTGGAGGGCGGCGTGGCTGGGAAGTGGAAGCAGCGTAAGGGCCGCAAGGAGGCCGCCGGGGGCAGCTATTTCGGCGGCTTCCTGAAGGGTGCGCTGGCGGGCGGTTTCATGGTGAGCGCCGGCCTCGTCGCCTTGGCGTATCTGCTGCCGCCGCAACAGGACGCAGCAGGCCCGGGGGCGCTGAGCCTGCGCGACGACGGGATCGAGGACGCGTCGGACCGAGAGGCGCAGGCGCGGAGCGGTCCGCGCTCGACCGGCAGCTTCGCCGAGGCGTCGTCGGCGCCCGCCATCGCCGAGGTCGCCGCGGCACCGACAGTCGCGGCGCCGAGCGTGAACCGTCCGGCCGGCGGCCTCGCCCCGGCAGGCAGCCCATCGGCGCCCGAGGTTGGCAACACCGCGTCCTCGGGCCTGTCCTTCACCATCGGTGGGCGCGACACTGCGCGGCCCGAGCCGGTCGCGCCCGGCCCGATCATGTCGGCCGGCGCGGGCCTCGGTGCCGCACCGGCATCCCCGGGCGGAGGCGGGCTGCAGGCACCCGCAGCGCCAGGCGGCGGTGCCTTCGGCGTGCCCTCACCGCCACCAGCTGGGGAGGGCGCTGGCCCCGACGGCGGAGCGTCGCCTGCCGGTGGCGGGGCGCTGGCCCAACCCGCGCCCGACAGCATGGCGCCCGACAGCATGGCGCCCGACAGCATGGCGCCCGACAGCATGGCGCCCGAGACTGCTAGCCCCGAGGCCATGAGCCCCGAGACCATGAGCCCCGAGACCATGAGCCCTGAGGAGGCGCGGGCGGCGCTGGCAGCGCTGGAAAGCGAGGATGCGGCCGCCGCCGATCCGACGATCCCGGCGCTCGACACGGCCGCGACGGATACTGTGCCCGGACCGGCAGCAGGCCTGCAGGCGCCGCCGCTCGATCCTGGCAGGCTATCGCCCGAGCAAGCGCGCGCGGCGCTTGCGGCGCTGGAGGAGGGCGAGCCGGCCGCTGCGGTCGAGGAAACCCCTGTTGTGCCCGCCGATACGCCGCTGCAGGTCGCCGGCCTGCCCAGTGGTACATTGGGCGATACCGCGGGCGATACCGCGGCCGCGCCGTCCGCCTCGGCGCCTGGCGCCGATGACGGCGTTGCCGTTGTGGGTGCCGAGGATGTCGGTGCAGACAGCGCCGAGGCGGGTGCGGGCCCTGAGGAGACCGCGGTGGCCAGCCTCGATCCGGCCGAGGCCACGGCCGACGATGTCAGCGACGTGCGCACGATCTACACCCCGCCGCCGCGCCGGCCCGTGCTTGACCCAGACGCGGTGTTCGAGGCGGGCGGCGACGCGTTCGCCGCCAACGCCCGGGCCTTCGACCTGGCCGAGGGCGTGCGCCCCATGGCCGTCATCCTGCGCGCCACACCGGGCGTCGCGATTGACGGCGATACCCTGTCGTCTATCGATCTGCCGCTGACGCTGGCCCTGCAGGGTGCGGCTGGGTCGGAGACCGCGCTCGCGAGATCGGCGCATGACGCGGGGATCGAGGTGGTGATCGAGATGGCCGCGCCCACGGGCGAGGCGCTGGCGCGGCTTCCGGTCGCCGTGGCCGCGATGGCGGCACCGGGGAGTGCGCCTGATGCCGAGATGGCCGACATGCTGGGGCGCTACGGCCTCGGCTATGTCGATCCGCGCAGCGTCGGCAATGCCTCGGCGCTGCGGGCGGCACGCCAGGCGGGCGTGCTCGCCACCTCGGTCGATCGAAGCACGCCCGAGGAAGCCGGCGAGGCCGATCTTTACCGGGCACTGCAGGTCGCGGCGGGGGTCGCCCGGCGCCAGGGATCGGCGGTGCTCGTCCTGCCCGCCACGCCCGAAGCGCTGCGCGCAGCGATGCAGTGGCAGCTCGAGCGGGGCCTCGGCGGCGAGGTCAGCCTCGCTCCGCTCAGCACCGTCATGCGGGCGCGCCAAGGCTGATCGGCGCCCCTCGGAGCCAATCCCGAGCCCAACTTCGAGCCCAAGTCCGGGCCCAAGTCCGAACCTGCGCCGCGGGGCGGTCGCGGAACACGCCGGCGGTCTTCGGGCCGCGACGCCTGCGCCCTAGTTTCGGCCGCGGGCGAAGTTCCGGGCCACGGCCGCGGCATGCAGCAGGGCGCGCGACTTGTTGACGGTCTCCTGGAACTCCGCTTCGGGGTCGCTGTCCCAGACGACGCCGCCGCCCGCCTGCACGTACAGCGTGCCGTCCTTCACGACGCCCGTACGCAGCGCGATGCAGGTATCCATCTCGCCGCCCGCGCCGAAATAGCCGACGCCGCCGGCATAGACGCCGCGTTTCTCGCTCTCCAGCTCGTCGATGATCTCCATGGCACGGATCTTCGGCGCACCCGACACGGTGCCCGCCGGCAGCCCAGCCAGCAGCGCCGACAGCGCATCGTGGTCCTTGCGCAGCACGCCGTCGACATTCGAGACGATGTGCATGACATGGCTGTAGTGCTCGACCGTGAACTGCTCGTTGGGATCGACGGTGCCGATCTCGGCGACGCGGCCCACGTCATTGCGTCCAAGATCCAGCAGCATCAGGTGCTCGGCCCGCTCCTTGGGGTCGGCCAGCAGATCGGCCTCAAGCGCTGCATCCTCCTCGGGCGTGGCGCCGCGCGGCCGAGTGCCGGCGATTGGCCTGATGGTGACCTTGCCGCCCTTTACGCGCACCAGGATCTCGGGGCTGGCGCCGATGATCTGGAAGCCCCCGAGGTTGAAGAAGAACATGTAGGGGCTTGGATTGGTACGCCTCAGCGCGCGATAGAGCGCGAAGGGCTCGACCTCCAGCGGCAGCGCCCAGCGCTGCGAGGGCACGACCTGGAAGATATCGCCCGCGCGGATATACGCCTTCGCGCGCTCGACCATGTCGAGATATGTGGCGTGCGGCGTGTTCGAGACCGGCGGGCTGCCGAGCGCCTCGACCGGGTCGCGGGGCGAGGGGGCGCCGAGCGGGGTCACGGCGGTCGCCACGTCCTCGCTGCGGTCGAGCGCGTCAATCGCCGCATCCAGCCGCGCATGCGCCTCGGCCTCGGCTGCCTCGGCGGTCAGCTCCGGCCGGGGCCTCACCGGCACGACCAAGGTCACCTGATCCTTCACGTTGTCGACGATGGCGACCAGCGAGGGGCGCATCCAGACCGCGTCGGGCAGGCCGAGCGGATCGGGGTTCGCCTCGGGCAGCCGCTCGACCAGGCGGATCATGTCGTAGCCGAGATAGCCGAAAAGCCCCGCCGCCATCGGCGGCAGGCCGGACGGTAGCTCGATCGCGCTCTCCTCGATCAGGCGGCGGAGCGAGGCGAGCGCGCCGGTGTCGGCATGCGCGTCCGGCAGGAAGGCATCGGGGTCGGTGGCGGGCGTTCGGTTGATCTCGGCCCGGTCGCCGTGGCAGCGCCAGATCAGGTCGGGCGCGTGGCCGATGACCGAGTAGCGTCCCCGCACCTCGCCACCCGTCACGCTCTCCAGCATGAAGGCGTTCGGCATGGCGGCCGTCAGCTTCAGCATCAGCGAGACGGCGGTGTCCTGGTCGGTGACGAGCTCGGTCCAGACGACCTGCGCCTTGCCCGCGTCATAGGCCGCGCGGAAGGCCGGCGTGCCGGGGCGGATGAGTGGTGTCAGGCGAACGGTTTCCCGCTCCTTTGAAGGGCGATGGCTCGGCGTGCCGCCCTCCGATGCCCCGGGTGCCGGCTCGGCCGCCGCGCCCGTGTCAGTAGGCATTGCCACCATGCGCGCCGAGCTGGCTCAGGAGCTGGTCCATCGTGCTGTGGTCGATGCTGACGCCATGCACCTCGCGCAGCGTGTCGGTGAAGGCCGCGAGCTGATCGCGCACCTGGCTCTCGGCGAAGCGCCGCTCGATCTCGGCCGTCGCCGCGGCCAGGAAGTCAGGGTCGGGGGCCGGGATCTCGGTGATCTCGGCGATCACGATGCCGGCGCCATCGGGCAGACGGGCCCAGGCGGCCTGGCCCTGGTCCAGCGCAAACAGCTCCTCGACCAGGGCGACCGGCAGGGTGCCGTCGCCACCGCGGAAGAAGGGTCCGACGCTCTCGACGCCGCGGCCGATGCCGGCCCCGATCGAGCTGAGGCTTGCCGACTGGCTGGTCGCGACGGTCTCGGCGATGCGGCTCGCCCGCGTCTCCAGTGCCGCGAGGCGTTGTTCCAGTGCCCAATCCTCGGCCACCGCGTCGCGAATGACGTTCAGGTCGGGTACGAAATCGCTGTCGATCCGGTCGATGACCGCGAGCACATAGCCGCCGTTGTTGAGCGTCACGAGCTCGCGCTCCTCGCCGTCGCTGGCGGCCGCGAGTTCGGCAGACACATCGTTTCGGGCGAGCAGCCCCTCGGCCGGGGCGCCGCCGGTGACGGTACGGTCGCTCGACCAGCCGGGGATCGGGATGACGCTCGCGATCTCGATCGCTTCGGCGATCTCCTCCAGCGTCGCGCCGCCGGCGCGCAGGTCCTCGACCTCGCCCGCGATGTCGGTCATCTGGCTGAGTGCCCGGCGTTCCGAGGCGCGTTGGGCGAGGGCGTCGCGCACCTCCTCGAACGGCGTGACCGAACCCTGATCGATCTGCCGCACGCGGATGATCGCGGCGCCAACCGGCGTGCGGACGGGGCCCGCATAGCCGGGCTCGGTCAGCGCGAAGACGGCCTCGGCCACGGCAGGCGGCAGGTCGACCTCCTCGACGCGGCCGAGATCGACATCGCTCGGCGTGAAGCCGCGGCTCTCCAGCAGTTCATCGAAGGTCTGGCCGCCGTTCAGCGCTGCGATTGCAGCCTCGGCCGCAGCCATGTCGGGGAAGGGAAGCTGGTCGATCGCGGCGGCTGGCTCCTCGACATATTGATCACGCGCCGCGTCGTACTCGGCGCGCATCTCCGCCTCGTCGGGTGCGATGCCGCGCGCGAGTTCGCGGATGTCGAGATGCAGCAGCCGGCCGACCTTGCGCTCGGGTTCGCGGAAGCGATCGGGATAGGCGTCCAGATGGGCTGCGAGATCGGCATCGCTGGGCGTGCCGGGCGCCTCTGCCAAGGCGGGCGGCAGGATCAGCGTCTCGACGGTGCGGCGCTCACCTTCCCAGGCGGCGATGCGCGCCACGAGGCCCGGCGGCGTCGTTCCCGTACCGGCGACGGCGCGCTGCAGGATGCTCTGCTCGATCAACTGCGCCTGGAGCGCCTCGAACTCGGCCGGGGTCATGCCCTGCTGGGCAAGCGAGGCGCGATAGCCGACCGGCGAGAACTCGCCACCGGCGTCCTGGAAGGCAGGCTGGCTGGTAATCGCCTCGGCGATGATCTCTTCGGGGGCGGCGATACGCAGCGCCTCGAGCTCGGCCGATTGCGCCGCGTCGTTGATCAACGCCGACAAGAGCGCGTCGGCCTCGCCGGTGCGGCGGAGTTCGGTCAGGGTGACAAGGCGGCCCTGGGTCTGCGCGACGCGGCTCTGCAAGCGTTGGATCGCGTTGGCGTAACGGTCGACGGTGACGCGCTGGTCGCCGACGGTGGCCACGGGGCTCGTCAGGCTGAACGAGAACACGTCGCCGATGCCCCAGACCGCGAAGCTGGCGACCAGGAGGCCCAGCAACACCTTGGCATAGATCGATTTTACGCCCCTGCGGATGAAATCGAGCATGTGGTCCCCGAACGTTGTCCCGGCGTGGCGTCGTCGGCGCGCGCGCCTGTGTTCCGAGCGGCTTACCGGTGGGCGCTGCCGTGGGCAAGGTGCGGCGCGTCACGTCTGCTTGGGACGCTGCGCCGCTGGCGCCGCCAGCGCCGGCGCGTCGCGCGACGGCCCGCGGCTTCAGGGCTCGAAGGCGGCCAGGCGGCGCGTCATCTCGACAAGGCCCGCGGTGTCGGCATTGGCGAAGGCGATGCGCAGCGCCCGGTCGGCCCCCCAGGGATGCGGCCCCGGGCCCTTGTGGGCCGGCGCGAACATGGTGCCGGGCAGGATCAGCATCGACTGCTCCCGCACCAGCCGCTTGGCGAGGACGTTGGACGGCATGTCGAAGGGCGGCTCGACCCAGGCGAAATAGGCCCCGGCCGAGCGGATGCGCCAGGCGGGCAGGTGCGAGGCCAGTTCATCCTCCAGCACGCGGCGCCGCGCGATGATCTCCGCCCGCTCGCGCGCAACCCAATCGGACAGATGCATCAGACCGAACAGCGCGCCGATCTGGCCAATGCGCGATGGGCAGATCGTCACCGTGTCGAGGAATTTCTCAGCCTCGCCGAGGCGCGAGGCGCCGGTGACCATGGCGCCGATGCGGTGGCCGGTCAGACGGTAGACCTTCGAGAACGAGTAGAGATGGATGAAGTACTGACGCCAGTCGGGCGCCTCGAACAGGGCATGCGGCGGCCCGGGCCGGCTCAGGAAGTCGCGATAGGTCTCGTCGAGGATCAGCACCCGGCCGGTCTCGCGCGCCAGATCGTAGAAGGCGGCGATCAGCGCGGGCGGGTATTCGAGCCCGGTCGGATTGTTCGGGCTGATCAGCAGGATGGCGCGCGTCTCGGGCGTCAAGGCGGCGCGGCACGCCTCGATATCCGGCAGCATGGCGTCGTCGCAGGCGAAGGGGATCGTGGCGACGCCCGCCATGTCGAGCCACATCTTGTGGTTGAAGTACCACGGCACGGCCATCGCGACCGCGTCGCCCGGCGCGCAGAGCGTGCTGACGGCCGCGCAAAAGGCCTGGTTGCAGCCCGAGGTGACGGCGACGTCGAACGGCTCGACCCGGGCCGCGTAGTGATCTGACCAGCGTTCCGCGATCGCCTCGCGCAGGTCGGTGTCGCCGAGGACCGGGCCGTAGAAATGCGCCTCGGGCAGCTCGAGGATGGCCTCGGCCAGTGCGCGGCGCAGCGGTTCGGGCGGGGGCAGGGACGGGGCCGCCTGGCTGAGATTGAGCAGCGGCCGGTCGGCCGGGAACGCCACATCCGCTACCCAGCGCCGGGCCTCCATCACCGGAGGCGCCAGCGCGCCGGTCAGGTTGGGGTTCATCGGCACGCTCATCGCCTGGTCCTTCTCACCATCGCTCCCCAAGGCCCTAGCGGTCGGGGCGGTCGGCGAAAAGGGGGTGAGGCGCAGGGGCGACGCGCCCTGGACCAGTTGGGTGGCCCTTCGGCAGGCGTCAGGGGATGCGGTGGCGGCCGCGGATCAGGATGCACCGGCAGGTTCGGCGCCGGGCAGATCGTCGGCCGGCCCGCCACCGGCCGCACCGCTGGGCCCCGCGGTGCCCGGGCCGTCACGGCCGGCCCTCATGCGCCGTACCGCCATGCCGGCCGCGCCGGCGACCGCGAGCGTGCCGAGTGTAGCCGCAACCGTCGCCCCAACCGTCGCCACGGTCGTGCCGATGACGGCCCCCTTGGCAATCTTGAGCGCTAGGCAAACCATCCGGCCATTCTCCCCGTCCTCGCGGCTCGTCCGATCCGCCGCCGACACGACTTTTAGACTGCGCCGGTCCTACGCCTGTTGAAAGGTGTTTTCGGCCAGCATGCGCCCTCACCCCGAAACGCATCGGTGGCTCCGTCTGTCGTGTCGCGCCGCTGCACCCGGGGCGGCAGGCACAGCACGTTGACACCCCACCTTGACGCCCCGCGATGCGCAGGCGACATCGCGAAGCATGGCCGACCCCCCGCTTATGACGCTCAGCGACATCCGCCTCGGCTTCGGTGGTCGCCCGTTGTTCGATGGCGTCGCCGCAGCACTCGGCCGCGGCGACCGGTTGGCGGTGGTCGGCCGCAATGGCTCGGGCAAGTCGACGCTGATGAAGGTGATGGCCGGGCTGGTCGAGCCTGACGAGGGCGCACGCTTCGTCCAGCCCGGTGCGCGCATCGCCTACCTGCCGCAGGATCCCGACATGGCGGGCTTCGCCTCGCTCGCTCAGTACGCCGCTGCCGATCTCGACCCCGCCGAGGCCTGGCGGGCCGAGGCTGCGATGGATGGGCTGGACGTTGCTGCTGAGCGCGATCCGGCGTCAGCGAGCGGCGGTGAGCGGCGACGCGCAGCGCTCGCCCGCCTGATCGCGGGTGAGCCGGAGCTCATGTTGCTGGACGAGCCCACCAACCACCTGGACATCCGGGCGATCCGATGGCTGGAGCAGTTCCTCGCCGACAGCCGCGCCGGCTTTGCGCTGATCAGCCACGACCGCGCTTTCCTGTCGCGCCTGACCCGGGGCACGCTCTGGCTCGACCGGGGCGAGGTGCGCCGCGCCCCGGTGGGCTTCGACGGGTTCGAGGCCTGGCGCGACAAGGTTTGGGCCGAGGAGGACGCCGCCCGCCACAAGCTGGATCGACTGATCCGCGAGGAGGCGCGCTGGGCGGTGGAGGGCATCAGCGCCCGGCGCACCCGCAACCAGGGCCGATTGCGGCGTCTTGCGGCACTGCGCGCCGAGCGGGCAGGACAGGTTTCGCGCAAGGGCCCGGCCGCAATGACGCTGGAGGCCGAGCGCGAGAGCGGCAAGCTGGTGATCGAGGCGCGGGGCATCGCCAAAGCCTTCGGGGACCGCGTCGTGTTGCGACCGCTGGACCTGAAGATCGCGCGCGGCGACTGCGTTGCCATCGTCGGCCCCAACGGCGCGGGCAAGACCACGCTGATCCGCCTGCTGATCGGCGATCTGGCGCCCGATGCCGGCCGGGTGCGCCACGGCACCAGTCTCGAGATGGCGGTGTTCGACCAGGCGCGTGCGGCGCTGGACCCGGCGCGCTCGCTCTGGGCGACACTCACGGGCGCGGAGGAGGCCGGCGGCGCGGATGACCGGATCGACGTGCGCGGCCGCTCGATCCACCCGGTCGGCTATCTCAAGGAGTTCCTGTTCGACGAGCGGCAGGCGCGCGGACCGGTCTCGGCGCTCTCGGGCGGGGAGAAGGCGCGGCTTCTGCTGGCGCGTCTGATGATGCGGCCCGCCAACCTGCTGGTGCTGGACGAGCCGACCAACGATCTGGACGTCGAGACGCTGGATCTGCTGCAGGAGCTGATCGGCGAGTTCGAGGGCACGGTCATCCTGGTCAGCCACGACCGCGACTTCATCGACCGCGTGGCGACGACGACGGTGGCGATGGAGGGCGACGGCCGCGCCGTGGTCTATGCCGGCGGCTGGAGCGACTATCGCGCTCAGGTCGCGGGCGTCGGCGGCCGGAGCTTTGCGGACGACGCTGTCAATGCCGCGGTTTCGACGACGCCCAAGGCGCCGTCCCGGCCCGCCGGAAAGCCGCGCCGGGCGGAAAAGCTGAGCTTTCGCGAGGAACACCGCCTCGCCGAGCTTCCCAGCGAGATCGAGCGTCTGGAGGCCGAGATCGCCAAGCTGGAGATCCTGCTCGCCGACCCCGATCTCTATGACCGCGAGCCCCTGAAGTTCACGAAAGCCACAGAAATTCTAGTGGATCGCCAGGCGCGATTGGCCGAGGCCGAGGAGGAATGGCTCAGCCTGGAAGAAAAGCGCGAAGCGTTGGCGTGAGCTGTGGTGCCGAGACCCCACGAGGGTTGGCACCGATGGGCCGCAGGGCCGCGCGGGCTCATCGCTGCGGGACCCGCATTCGGGGTGTCGTCGGCCTGTCGAGCGATACCCTGTCGTGCGGATGCTTGGCCCTCCAAGGATTTCGTGGGCGGCGATCTGCTAGAGGCCTCTCGCCCGGCATGGAGCTTTCTGGCGTCATCGACTGGCGAGAGATGACCGAGCGCCGTCATCAGCTCGTCGATCGCCCTTGATGGGCTGAGCCCTAGGCTCTTTGGCGGCCTACAGCCCGGCCTTGGACAGCCCGCCGATGATGCGCTTACGAGCCTCGGGGTCGGGGAGGGGGAAGTCGCGAAAGACCAGTGGTATGCCAAACCGCGCATCGGCTGCCTGGGCGCGCCGGATCACGTCCTCTGCATCTTGGCGACGGCCGAGATGACCCAGCGCGCATACCTCGCCCACGAAGGCAAGATAGGTTGCTCTCGGGTCGGTCTGCGCCTTCCTGGACCACTCGACCGCCTCGTCGTGACGGTCCAGCAGGACCATGGCCAACGACAGCCCTGCCATGCTCACCCAGCGGTAGGAATCCTGTGAGCTGACGACCAACGCCCGCTCGAAGGAGACGATCGCTTCCTCGGCGCGGTTGGCCTGGACATAGATGAGGCCGAGTGTGTTGTGGGCCCAGCCGAGGTTTGGATTGAGATCCAACGCCCGTTCGCTCGCACTGATGGCGTCGTCCACTTGGCCGAGCGAGAACTGGGCATACGCAAGGGCGACCCAGGCGAACGGAATGCGCCAGTCCAAGTTGATCGCCTGACGCGCGAGATCCCTGGCACGCAGGCGCAGATCGGTCGCCGGTGTGGCCCCTACCGCTGCGGCATCGTCGAGCGCCGCATTACCGTGCTGTAGACTGACCGAGTAGGCGAGCTCAGCATAGGCGTCGACGAGTTGAGGGTCGAGGCGGATCGCGCGTTCATAGAGGGCGCAGGCCTCCTCCTGGACGACGGGGTCGAAGGTCGCCTGCAGTCCACGACCGCGCACATAGCATTCCCAAGCGTCGAGTTCGTCGTTTGCCTTGTGCTGCGATAGCCGCCGCTCATAGATGAACGCGGAGGTGACGACGGACCCCCCGATCTCTATCGCGATGTTCTCCGGATCATCGGACCAGGGCGGCTCTGACAGTTCGAAACGGTCCGACCAGACGAGCGCTTCGGTCTCAGCGTCTATCATCCTGGCGGAGATCTTGAGCGCCGTCTTCGCGCCGCGAACGCTGCCTTCCACGACGAACCGTGCGCCAAGGCGACTGCCGAGATCGCGCACCGGCAGGTTCAAACCCCGCACTGAGACCGAAGAACTGTGGGGCAGGATCCGAACATCGCGAAACCTGGCGATGTGCGTGATCGTGTCGTCGACGAGGCCATAGGCAAGATGCTCGATCTCAGGGTCGGTGGACAGGCAGTTGAAGGGCAGGATCGCGACGGTGCGAGGGTACGGCTTGGTCAGCGGTTGCGTGGTCCCGTCCGTCAGTTCCTCGCCATCGCTGTGACTGTTCTCCGGTGACAGGAATTGCAGGCCCCGGCCGTAGTGGGTGCGGATCAGGCTTGTCTCAATCGCGACGTCTTCGAAGGCTTTTCGGATCTCGCGCACGGTCGACGTGAGCGCCCCCTCTGAGACGGCCAGCCCGCTCCAGATCGTGTCGATGATCTCCTGTTTCGACACGACGCGATCTCGGTTAGTCACGAGGAGATCCAGCAGCAGCATCGCACGCGGCCTAAGGACGACAGCCGTCTTTCCCCGGCGGACGATCGACTTGCCGGTGTCGATCTGCAGATCGCCAAACTGGTGAGACATCCTTCAAGCCCGTCCCTACACCACGGCCGGGTCGCTGACCTTTGGTGAGATTTTCACAGAAAATACGAGCTTCTCCACTCGATTGAAGATCTTTTCCCAGGTTCCATCCGTTGTTTGCAGCGCAACGCCTGCCTAGCCTGGACATAATAATACGGTTGGAAGGTCATGGATCGGGAAGTTCTCGAGAGCTGACAGCAAGCAAGACAAAGTACTGTGATGTCGTCGGGTGTGTAGAGGGCAGTCTCTACAATACTCTACAGAGGAGAGTGACATGCAGGAAATACAGAGAATTCTAGATGTTGAGCTAAGGCGTATTGATCCTAGTATATCTGAAACAAATGATGATGATCATCATTTGGTAGCATGTCTGGAGCGTGCAAACCGCGGAAAATGCCGCAATGTGATTGTGGATTTTCGTCATGTTAAACGTCTGAGCGCACGCGAGCTAGACGCCATTATGCAGTCGGCAGAAACCCTGCGCGAGGAAGATCGTAACCTTATCATCTGCGGCTGCCCACGGGATGTTGAGGATCTTATCGCTATTGTCATCCCGAGCCATCTCGTTTTGGTGGCCTCAAGCTTCGAAGCTGCGCTTGCAGTGGTGGCGCGGCGACTGCACCACATCGGCATCAAGCATTTCTGCGAGCGTCAGGCGTCGCCACGTCGGCTGACGGATCGCGCCCTCAGCCAGGCTCACGTGGCAGCGTGACACCAGAGCGGTGACGTTCCTCTGGTTTCGCGGGCGCCGGTGAGACTGGAGAGCCACCCGACGTCTCTTCAGCGACGTCCTATCGATCGGTGTTTAGATGGCTGCGGGGTGCTCTGACGCACTGACGTGATGCGATCCGAAGGTGACGTTTCGGGCATGATGCTGGGTCACTGGAGTGCCCATGCTGAGCCTCAACTGGTCTGTTGGACACCCCTGCAGCGGCCCTCGGGCCAAGACTGGCGGAAAAGACTGGCGGATCCGATGGCAATCAAGAATCAGCGCCGGTTCCGTGAGAGCGTCAGGGGGCAGGGGCTGGATCGCCAGACCCAGCCGAGGCGGGCTCACCCCTTTTAGAGTGCCCTATCGGCGACTGTCTTGAGCTTGTGCGGATCCGCGGCGATGGGTCGTGAGATGCCGCAGCATGCGCCGATCGATAGCTTCTGCCCCGTGCTCGAGATCGAACGCGTCCACCACCGGATCTGCCCCTCCCGCGATGACTCGTGCTGCGCTCTCTACGCCCCACGCCCGGGCGTCTACGGTTCCCGGGATCGCCGTGCACGGGTAAGCTTCAAGTCGCAGGGCGTCTCGGCGCGCCTTGTAGCCTTCCCCAACTCAACTCTTGAAGGCCAGCTTTGCGGACCTGACGCGCACGCGCGCGAATGTCCGATGCGCTCTGCCTACAGTCCGTCTGCACCGCCCGACGGGCCGCGGGTTGCGGGGCGGGATCGCCGGTGATCGGCGAGGCGTATTCCCAACGACAGATCCGCCTGTTCTGCGACCGATGCCGGCGATGCCGCGGCGCAGCACTGCGGCGCCGTCGGACCCCTACCGACGCGGCAACCCCACCACAGGTCGACTTTCTGCTGGTTTAGTCGCTGCCGCCTCGTATTGACTGACGCTGTTGCGCCGGTGTGCCGCGCGCCAGACAGCAGGGAGCCGCAAGCATGCGCCTCATGCCCACCGCCGCCAGCCTGACGCTTTTTCTCACCTTCACCGTCGTCGCCCCATGTGCTGCGTTGGCGGAGAAATGGGACATGCCGCTCGCCTACACGGCGACCAACTTCCATTCGGAGAACGCGGCCGAGTTCGCCTCCTGCGTCACGGCCGGCACGGATGGCGCTCTGGAGATCATGACGCACCCCTCCGGTTCGCTCTTCAAGGGCAACGAGATCCGGCGCGCCGTTCAAACCGGACAAGCGCTGATCGGCGAACGGCTGCTCTCGGCGCATCAGAACGAGAAGCCGATCTACGGTGTCGACTCGATCCCGTTCCTCGTCTCGAATTACGAGGAGCACGAGGCGCTTTGGGAGATCGCGAGCCCTGCGGTCGTCGAGGCTCTGGCAGACGACAACCTTGTCTACCTCTACTCGGTCCCCTGGCCGCCGCAGGGCCTCTACTTTGGCAAGGAGGTGACCGCGTTGGCCGATATGGCCGGGCTGAAGTTTCGCTCCTACAACACCGCCACCGCGCGGATGGCCGAACTGCTGGGCATGCTGCCCGTGCAGGTAGAGGCGGCCGAACTCAGCCAGGCGCTCGCGACGGGTGTGGCAGAGAGCTTCATCTCCTCGGGCGCCACGGGCTACGACCGCAAGGTCTGGGAGCATCTCAGCCATTTCTACACAGTCGACGCATGGCTCCCGCGAAACGCGATCTTCGTGAACCGGGACGCCTGGGACGGTTTGGACGCGACGACGCGAACGACACTGCTCGACTGCGCGGCCGAGGCGAAGGCGCGGGGGTTAGAGCTTTCGAAAGACTACACCGACTTTACGCTGAAAGCCCTGGTCGAGGCTGGCATGATCGTGCAGCCCGCGAGCGCTGCACTTGTCGGGGAGTTGCGGGCCGTCGGCACCACCATGACGACCGAATGGCTTGAGGCAGCCGGCGCCGAGGGTCAGCGGATCGTCGACGCCTACAACGCGCGATGAGAGGCTGCGCGGCCCGGCATCGAGCCGGCGTTTGGTCCATCCCCAGGGATCGCGCGAAATGACGGTTCTGCGACGCACGCTCGACACGCTCTACCTAGGGTCGGGGATCATCGCCGCCTGCTTCATGGTAGCGATACTGGCGATCATCGTTGGCCAGATGGCCGCTCGGTGGTTTGGCATCACGTTTCCAGGCGCGGCGGACTACGCCGGTTACTGCACCGCGGCCGCGTCCTTCTTCTCCTTTGCCTATGCGCTGAAACACGACGCGCATATCCGCGTTTCGATCCTCCTGAACGCGGTCGGACGGCATCGGCGCTGGCTCGAGGTCTGGTGCTTTGCGATTGGCGCGGCGACCGCAACGTTGCTGGCGCGCTATGCAATCAAGGCGACGGTCGTGTCGCACCGCTTTGGCGAGATCAGCCAGGGCCAGGACGCCACGCCGATATGGATCCCACAGCTTGCCATGAGCATCGGGACCGTCATCCTCGCCATCGCGTTTTGGGACCGCCTGATACGTCTGATCCTGGGCCACGACGTGGAGTTCGGCTCGTCCCTCGAAGAACAGGGCCGCGGGAAGTAGCACCGTGGACGCGTTCTATGCCATCGCGATCTTCCTGTCGGTGCTGTTGCTGCTGCTCGGCTCGGGGGTTTGGGTGGGGCTCGCGCTGATGGGCGTCGCCTGGCTCGGCATGGAGCTGTTCACCGCGCGCCCCGCGGGCGATGCGATGATCACGACGATCTGGTCGTCGGCGTCGTCATGGTCGCTCACGGCGCTACCGCTCTTCATCTGGATGGGCGAGATCCTGTATCGCACACGGCTGTCGGAAGACATGTTCCGAGGGCTCAGCCCCTGGATGGCGGGGCTTCCGGGTGGGTTGATCCATACCAACATCGTCGGTTGCACGGTCTTCGCGGCGGTCTCGGGATCCTCGGCTGCGACGCTGACGACCGTCGGCAAGATGTCGATCCCGGAATTGCGAAGGCGTGCCTACCCCGAGCCAATGATCATCGGCACTCTTGCTGGTGCTGCGACGCTCGGGCTCATGATCCCGCCTTCGCTCGCCCTGATCGTCTACGGCGTGACGATCAACGAGTCGATCACCCGCCTCTTCATGGCGGGCATCCTGCCTGGGCTGGTGCTGGCGCTGATGTTCATGGGCTATGTCGCCGTCGCTGCGCGTCTCAGTCCGAGCTTTGCGCCACAGGTAGAACCGTTGGTTAGCCTGACGGAGAGGCTTCGCAACTCGCGTTTCCTGATCCCGCTGATCCTGCTGATCCTGCTTGTGATCGGGTCGATGTTCTTCGGCTTCGCGACCGCGACCGAGGCGGCGGCTTTTGGGGTGTTGGGGGCCTTTGCGCTGTCGGCGGGCCAGGGCTCGCTCTGCCGCGCGAGCTTTGTCGAAAGCCTGCTCGGCGCCACCCGCACCTCGGCGATGATTGCGCTGATCCTCGCGGGGGCGGCGTTCCTGTCGCTCTCGATGGGCTTCATAGGCCTGCCGCGGGCGTTGGCAGACGTGATCGGCTCGCTCGAACTGACGCGACTTGAGCTTCTGATTGCGCTGCTCGTCTTCTACGTGATCCTCGGCTGCTTTCTCGACGGGATCTCGTCCATCGTCCTGACCATGGCGGTGGTCGAACCGATGATCCGAGATGCCGGGATCGACATCGTCTGGTTCGGCATCTTCATCGTTGTCGTGGTTGAGATGGCTCAGATCACGCCGCCGATCGGCTTCAACCTTTTCATCCTGCAGGGGATGACGCGCCACGAGATAACCTACATCGCGAAGGCCGCTTTCCCGATGTTCATGATCATGGCCGCGATGGTCTTCGTCCTGATCGCGGTCCCCGGCCTCGCTACCTGGCTCCCGGCGAGCATGGCCCAGGGGCCGGGATGACGGTGGCTGGTTGGCCCGCACCGATGGGGGTCTGCTTGCGAGACGCGGCGCGGTCCACCGCCGCAGTGATGAGGACAGCGATCCAAGAGCGCCGCCGGCTTCTCTTGGCAATCTGCACAAGGGCTCTCACGCCGAAAGGACGCATCGAGCCGAGCAATCGAGGTCGTGGCGAGGCCTTGATTTCGCTATGTCATCGGTCTGGTCGCCCAAGCCTGAGAGATCCGAGACCGTTGATCCGACGCCATGGTCTTGCGGAGCGACGCCACTATCGTCCGGTACGGAACCGTAGCGTCGCCTCTTGGATGCTGCGGTCAGGCGGCCGTGAGCGGCATCCGATGCGCGCTGTTTGCCGACCAGAAGGATGCCAGGCTGACGACCCCATGCCGCGATGGGTTTGGGTTTCTGAGAGAGGGGTCATCGTCAGTCAGTCGGTGCACGCCGATCACGTCGCTCGGGCGAACCCCGTACAGACCGCGGAAGGCCCGGCTAAAGGCGGTCTGGTCCCACAATCCATACTTCTCGGCCACCTTGCGGACGATACCGTGTTTTGGGGCAGAGGCGCACAGTTCACGGTAGATCGCGTGCAGGCGCTGTTCACGCACGAAGCGCGCAACGCCGCCGACATCCTCGAAGGCGCGATAGACGGTCGACCGCGAGGCACCGAACATGACCTGGAGCCGGAGCACGTTGAGGCCCTCTTCGCGCAGATGGGCGACGACATAGCGCTTCATCGCCGCCGCCCGCGCCGACTGAACGGCGTCATAGCTTTCGTCGTCGGGCATACCGGCCTTAAGCAACGCGCGGACCAGTGCGGTGAGTGAGGACTGGATCGACTGCGCTTCGGTCATCTTCATCGTCGGCAGGGCCTCGAACAGCGCGTGCATCGCCGCTTCCACCACGCGTCCGATCCAGAGGGCGTGCCCGAAGGACATGATCCGGGGGTGAAAGCACGGATCGTAGCCGACGTCTTCATAGGGAATGCGCAGCGAGATGCCGGAGGCTGCTTTTGTCCGGTGCAGCGTGTGTGTTGCATGCCCCAAATAGATCTGCCCGGGGCCCAGGATAACCCGCTGATCGCCGCTCTCCGCATTGATCCGCCCTTTCGAGATCAGGCGCAGGTAGAGCATCTCGCGCAGGTCTGGATCCATACGGTCCGTGGCTTTCGTCGTGAGTTGCGAGCTCTCGAACCACGACGCTGCCATCGTGCCGAGCGACCAGGCGCGCAGGCTTAGCGTGGGGTACAGATCTTCGTCGTCGACCCCTTCAGACCCGCCCTTGACGCGCGCGCATTCCTTGAGACCGCTGTAGACCGCGTTCATGGCGTCTATACGGTCAGTCTGCTTGTAGTCATCGGCGTCGAAGCGCAAAGACGGCAGCGTGTCGATCTCGCGCGTCTGCGTGGCTCTTGGTTTATCGGCATCCATGGGCTCTTCCTCGGGAAGACGTTACGGAACCTTGGGGCAGGCTCAGCGCTGCCAACGAAAACGCGATCACAACGCCGTCTGTATGCAGCTGCAACTAGATCTCTATGGAGATTTGTCTCGTTGAACTGTCCACAAGATCCATTTTACTCGATAGCACGATCAACTTCGCGGCAAATTTCATTTCAAATATAGACTGATTATTGGTGGCTGCGTTGCTCTCCAAAAGAACTCCAGCCTTGTTCGGGCTTCAGAGCGCTATGAATATTTCTCTTCTGAAATTTGTTCCTGTGAAGCATGAACCTGGATCGGGGGTGAACAGTCCGGCTGTGACCGTACAACTCCGTGCGCCGGAGCGAAGTATGACCTTTGCAACATCGTCTGTCTGATTTCCGTCCGAACTGCGCGTAAGCACCAGTGATGTGCGAGGTCTCGGAAAAGGCCGGGCGTTGATGACAGGGCTGCTCCGGCGAAAGGGCTGTACCGGGAGGCTTGCAGCGCCACGGCGTGACGATCGGCCCGCCGCGCTCGCGCTGATCTTATGCGGTTGCCCTCCCGCTCTCGGTGCTTTGGCCCGACTGATGGGGCTTGACGCGCCTAGGGTGACGGATCGGCGTCATCCCCACGACGAGGCCGCAAACCGCGCTCATAAGCCAAACAAACGATCTCCCTGAGCGCATCGTCGTGGTCCAGTCGACGAGGACGTCCGCCCTTCGTCCGATTCCCGGGGTCCGAGCGTGATGCCCGCGCGGCTACCCTCACGCCCGTCATGACTTCTGCCGATGGAAGAGGGCGTACGGAAATGGGGAGCGATGCGGCGCCGGGGATCGACGATCTCGAGGTGCGGTTGGAGAAAGCCGCGGAAACCGGCGTCGATCGCGACGGCGTAAACGCGATCCTTGCGGACTTCGCCAGACAGAACGGCCTTCCCGAGATCGCGCTCGATGCCGATGGCGCGGCGACGCTCGAGCTCGACGGCGCGGACGAGACGCTTGTCGTCACCCTTCTGCATACATCCGGGGCGGCTGGACTGTTGGTGGGCGCCGACATGACGGACGGCACCGCCACCAGCCCCCGCTGCCGTCGTCTTGCTCTCATGGCGAATGGCGGCGGAGGGGCGACGGCCGGTGGCGTCTTCGGCCTCGTTTCGGGGGACAGCCGCCTCCACCTCCTTCATCAGGTGCTGCTTTCCGGCCTCGACGGCGAGGCGTTCGGGCGGGCGCTGATGTCTTTCGCAGAGCTGGCGGCGTCTTGGCGGGACCGGCTCGATCTCGAGCTCGATATCGATGCCGACCTGTCGGCGGACACTGCGACATGAGCAGGGCGAGCCACGTGGAAGCCGTGGCGGCGGACTATGCCGACGCCCTTGGCCTCGACCGTGCGGGGCTGGACGAGAGCGGGCGCATGACGCTCGATTTCGACGGCATGGCCGTCACCTTCGCCTTCGAGGCGGAACCGATCGAGACACTGACGCTCGCGGCCGACCTCGGCAGGATCGCAGAGGACGACGCCGCCGCCACGGTCCTGCTGCTGGAGAGATCGTCCTACGCGTTTATCCGGAACCTGATGACCATCCATCTCGCCGACGACGGATGCGCCGTGCGGGCCGCGACATGGGTACCCGCCACGGTGCTGACCCTGCCGCGGCTGCAGGAGCTTGCCGAGGCTTTCATTGCCCACGCACTCGACACCCGCGAGGCGCTGGGCTCGGTCGGGCGCGCGGGCGGGGGCTCGACCCCCGATGCTCCGCCGTCCTCGCCACTGATCGGCGCGATACGTGCCTGATGCCTCAGTCCCGCCGATGGAGAACCGCAGATGACCACGGGCAACAACGGAACTGTGAGCGTCCAGAGCGGCGCTGTGTCGGCCGCGCCGCCGCCGCCAATCGCGCCGCCCCAGCAACACCGCCCGCAGGTTGAGATCGGCGGCCGTGCCGTCAGCGTATCGCAGGCCTCGACGCACCTGGACGCGAACCCGCAGCCGAACCAGGCGGCCCAGCCGAGTGCGCTCGATCTCTCCCAATGGGTGCCGCCGCCACCGCCGCCGGAAAGCCCCGTCCTTGACGCCTTCGGGATCATATTCGCGCAACCGGCCCAACCTGACGCAGAGGAAGACGCAGGGGCGATCGGCGACCGGGGCCGCGCTGACCACGGCAGCGAGAGCGTCCACGAGGAGAAGCCTGACGCCGGCTCGTTCTCGGCTGGCCCATCGCTTCCCGACAGCGCGAGCGATACGAATGATGAGCAAGACCTAGCGGACGAGCAGATGCCGCCGCGTCGTGTGGTCGTCGCGGACGTGGATGATCCGCCCCCTTCGGACGCCAGCTCAGTTGTTCAAGGCGACGATCAAGCCGGCAGTGGTGACGCTGCGTCCGTTCAGGAGGAAGATCACGAGGCGGTGCGCCGGCTTTTCGCAGACGACCCCGAAGACGAGAGGCTGGCATACGCCCCCAGCGTGGACTTGGCATACGCGCCGAGCGTGGAAGACGTCGAGGTGGAGCGGTCGCAGCTGGACCGTCCGGAGCCCGAGATCTTCCAAGGCTCAAGGCCAGACGACCGCGTTTCGGATGCGGAGCGGTTCGACCCGACAAAGATCAGGCTCGCCACGCCAGGGACGTCGATGAAGGTGAGCTGGGTGAAGTATGCGTTGAAGGGCGCCTTAGCCGGTTCTCTTCTCGGCCCAGTTGGCACTGTGTTCGGATTTCTCGTCGGCAGAAAGCTAGGGAAGGAAAAGGCGCAGAAGCTCGATCAGATCGATACCTCGATGCAGCTGGGTCTTCGGCACCTCGAATCCCAAGGTGTGACATTCACCGAAGAGAACGTGGCCCGCCTCCAGAAGCTGCGCCCGAAGGATTGGCTGAAGCTGATGACGATCTCGTCCAGCAAGGTGCCGGACGTTAAGGATCGCGTCGCCATGCGCAGCGCGCTGATTATGCACGTTGCCGAGGGCATGCCGGATCCGTCCTTGCCGCCGCAGCAGGGAATTCCCGGCCGAAAGGAGCTGATGGAGGACGCCTCGCTCGAGAAGAGCCGCCACATGCTCGACCGCGATCCGCTCAACGACTGGGCGTTCCAAAACGCGGTCATGCAGAACAAGCATCGGGGCGACGCGCATCGCCTGGCGCGTGTCCGGGGGCTGGCGTCTCAGGCGCTCCACGATCTCCGCGAGATCGGCTTCAGTCCTAGCGAGGCACAGCGACGGCGGCTCGAAAAGCTCACGCTGCCCGAGTTGTCGTTCTTGCTCGATGTGAAGGAGGAGGAGGTACCAAACGCCAACGACCGGGACCGTATCCGCGCGGAACTTTTGCTTAGCGTCGCGAGCTCCACAGCGTCCGATGCCGCGGAGAGCTCTGTGGCGGCTATTCAGCAGGCCATGGAGGTCAGGGCCGATCTGATCGAGATGGCGGATCGCGGCAAGCTGCATGCCGTCTGCGACCTCAACGCGATGCTGAACAAGCGCCTGGGTGGCAACAGCGGAAACATGGGGGCGTTTCTCGAACGGCACGCCGCGCTGTTCGCTGCGCCTGAGGCCTGGACGAACCGGGCTGAGAACCTCACGAAAAACCATGAGATGGTCTTTTCGGCTCTCGCCGGGCAGCTTGCCGACCGAATGCGGAACCCGGACTATGTGCTGACCGAGCAAGACTGCGAGGTGCTCAACCGCGCGCTGAACCCGCAGGCAATGCCGGATGATGCGGTCGAGCACAGCCACGCCTTCGTGCCGGGCAAGAGCGTCGCCGAGCACGATGCGATCGCGGCCCAGGCCGAGGCTGATATGCAGCAGGCCGTCGACTGGCAGGCGCCGCGCGGCGTTTACGACGACGCTGCCCAGCGCCGAGACGCATCGCCGAGCAAAGAGCGCATGCTCGACGCACTCAGCCATATCTACCTAGACGTCTACAGCGGAAAGTCCAACGTTTCCAACGATGTGAAGGTGGACTACCAGGAGAGATACGCAGCCGCGCAAAGCTTCGATGAAAAGGCCGCCCTGTTCCAGGCCGCGACCGATCCGGCGGCGCTGACCAGAAACATGCAGGGCCAACACCAGACGCAGCTTCACAAGCTGCTCGTCAGCCTCGACGCCAGCGAGCTACCGAGCGAGGTGACCAGCCCCGCTCCCCGACCGGACAACGTGACGCTGAAGCCCGCGACGATCCACAGGGGAATGCCCGTCACCGTCAGATACGATCCGCGCAATCGAAAAGACCTCGCGGATTCACTCAATCAAGCTTGGGCCAAGGATTACTTCAACCCTGCGAGTGATCTCAATCCGCATAGCAACGGGACGACGACCTGCGACATCTTCATCAGGGACACCAAGGGCGCCCACATGACGCTGAACGGTTACCCCGTGACCTCGTGTCGTGACGACTACAAGGAGCTGAGAGTCCCCGAAGCCGAGGTTGAATCTCGTTGGATCGGCGCGTTGGAGAATCTCGCCGCGAATAAGCTTGACCAAGGCTTCACACCGACCATCCGCCCTGACGATTGGCCACGGATCAACAGCGTGATGAACCAGGCCATGACCGCGCCGCTCGTAAATACCGATGCCGTTCCATCGGCGCCGCTTCCCTTTGGCCCCGCGGGTTCCACTGACAAGACCCTCACCTTCGATCTGAACACCAACACCAACGTCCCCGGCGTCTATCGGATTACGGCGACCGAGACGATGAAGACGAGCACTTTCATGTCGAAGGACGAGGAGACGGGCCTCATGGAGCCGACCATCGTTCCTCCGAACACTGAGTTCAGCAGAACGATCACCCTGACGCTCGATGCCCGTCAGCCGGTCTCCTCGATGATCAGCGTCGATGACGTGACGTTCCAGTACTTCATCCCTGAAGACGCGCCCGCGGACGTCGAGTGACGGGCGCCGGTGCCGAGGAGGGCCGAGCATGCAAGCCAGCTATCAGGACGTGAGCGACATGCTGGTCGCAGCGGCACCGGATCTGGGGCTCGCAAGCGTCACGGCATACGAGGATATGGGGAGCTGGGTTCTCGCCATCGACGACGCTGGCGAGGAGGGTGTGACCCTCGATCACGACGCGCCCAATGGGCGGCTGATGGCGACCGCGGTGATCGGCCCCGCCCCGGCCGAGAATCGACTGGAGGTCTGCGAGTTCCTGCTCAGCTTCAACGGGCTCTGGGCCGAGACTGGGGGCGCGCGGACGACACTCGACGCGGCGAACGGCGCGGTCACCCTGGTCGCTGACGCACCGCTCGAGGGTTTGACGCAGGAGGGCGTCGCCGGGCTGGTCGACGGGGCGGCCGCGCTCGCCCGCATTCTCGCGACAGGTATCGCCGAAGGGTTCCAGGAGGGCGGCGACGCCGAGACCTCGGGGCCGAGCGATGCCGTGATCCACGGCTGACGACCGGCGGTCGGCAGGCAGAAGGCGCAACCATGACCGACAACATCAAGACAGGCCCGGTTCCAGGCGACGTCGGCGGCTATGCGGCGCTCCGCG
Organism: Pseudomonadota bacterium; assembly: GCA_039199465.1. Lineage (GTDB taxonomy): Bacteria > Pseudomonadota > Alphaproteobacteria > Rhodobacterales > Rhodobacteraceae > Thermohalobaculum. The sequence goes on along the minus strand of JBCCSW010000004.1, from coordinate 4,122 downwards.
ATGCCATGGTCGGGAAGGACTTTGCCGACGCGCAGGGCGCGGTGGTCTACGGCAAACCGAAGTCAGCGCTCCGCGCCCCCGGCGACCGTGGCGTGATGGGCCCGGGCATGGCGATTGAAGCGTCAAAACCGCGCTTCTTCGGCCTGAAAGCGGGCTCCAAATCCGAACGCAACGAGTCGAAGAGGATGCTCGAGGAGGCGCTCAACCTTCAAATGCCAGAGGTGACGGTGGTGAAGGAGGGCCGGAGCGCACGGATGCCCTTCGGTACGGCCGTGATGCAGCCCTTCAGCGGGAAAAGGTTCAAGATTAAGAACTTCAAAGATATCGACAAAGAGATCGGCAGCGTGCTGTCGCAGCAGGCCGATAGAGCAGCGATGGCCGGCTTGCACGACGGGGCCGACATGCTGAGATACCAGGCCCGCATCTTCAAGGCAGCAGCGACGGTGCCGTCGCGGCGCACCGCGAACTGGAAGCAGAGAGCGTCGGGTGCGCTTTCGATGCAGAAGGCTGTGTCTCACGACCTGCGGCATGGACAGCCTCATTTGACGGCGGATGAGGCCGATACGATCGCGCGGCAGCATATGAGGGCGCTTGGGGCGAAGGCGCTGAACGGCGCCACGGAAGAGAACCTTGCGCTGCTCAAGGAGACCATGGGTGGCCACAACACGCCGCGGCTCGATGCGATGCTGGCCCAGTCGCGTTTCGACCAGGCCCTCCAGACGGCGCTGAAGCCTGTACTCCTCAAGACCGCTGAGGACGCGCAGGCGAACAAACACATCCTCTTCCATACGTTGGCGCGCCACGGGATGAACGCGCAGGATACGCGGGATTTCGTCAACAATCTCTCGGTCTTCAAGCAGCGCACCGAGAACTCTCTAGATGCTCTAGAGCGCTGGTCGGCGGGTGCCGAACTCACGCCGCATGAGTACGACGAAGCTCTGAGAGGTCTCGATGCCGGCGCCCAGATGGCCGCGCATATGATGCGCCAGCTGAAGCGCCTTCCGAAGGCCTTCACCGATGACCCGATGCTGCTGGATCTTCGGACGACCCTCGACCAGCACATGTTGGCATGCCAGGACGCAGCGGCCGGCGCGCGCCATGGCTCGCTCGGTACGCCGTTGGAGCAGGCACAGAAGGCCCGGGCGGCCGGGTACCTGCCTGGCATGGCTTTGCGGCGCAGCATGCTGAGCGGCGACATGCCGGCCACTCTGCAGAGTAAGGTGCCGCTGCCCAACGTACAGACGATCTTCGCCGCCGATCCGGCGGCGATGCAGGCCGCTTACGGCAAGCGTGGCGCGTCGCAGCTGACGGATCTGCAGGCGCAGTACGAGCGGGCACTCAACAAGGTGCAGGACGCACAAGAGGCGTTCAAGGCGCAAGGCGGCGGCGATGCGGAGCTCTTCGCGCTTCGCGATGCGCTTGACGAGGCAAAGAGCGCCAACACGCGGCTGCTGGCCGGTATCGCGACGCTGACCGGCCGGCACGACCCGGAGCGAATGGCGGCCGAGATGCCGAAAGCGAAGACGTGGATCAGGCGATGCATGAGCAGGATCTCGGATGCCGTTCGGGGTAAAGGCGCGGTCAGGGCGCATGCGGTGCAGCGAAGCAGTCGGGCGCTCGATCGGTCGCGGCAGGTCGCCCTTCAGCAGCTTTCCACACTGCAAGAACTCTCGCTGGCGGTGCGGGACGTGAACGTCATGCGGCAGTTGGCGGCGAGCAAGATGGGCGCCGTACAGGGTCCCGAACTCCATCAGAAGTTCGATCCAAGCGATCTTCGCGCGGCCGCAATCCGCGCCATGAGGGTGCCGCCTGCGGATGACCGGCCACCGCGACCGAGCCTCTCCATGGTCGTCGAACCGGACGATGACGGGCAGTTCAGCGACGATTTTCGGCCCGCGCCTGACGATGCCGGCCTCATGGCAGAAGACACTCCGGATCTGGCCAACGACGATAGCCTTGACGACATCGACAACAATCCGGATGCGGTTGGACCCTTTCGTGGTCCGCTAGCCGATGCGAGTGTTGGCCAAAACGGCCGTTTGGAAAAGGCTTTGGGTGACGCCGAGGCCATGTTCGACCAACCGGCGGACCTTGCCTGGCCAGCCGCAGGCGATGCTCCCGAAATCAGCCCGCCGCCACGGTCGCGGACGGCCTCCGACGCGAGCAACGTTAGCGACATGAGCGACGTTAGCGCGTCGACGGTTCACGATGACGACGACGGGCAGTTCGACGACGACGTCGCGTTGAACATAGGCCCACCCCCACAGCAGACGCGTTACAACTTCAAAACCGACGGAGACACTGTTCTTGACGGCGACGACGAGACGCCGGCTGGTGACCCGGATCCGACCGATGACCAAAGCGTGCATCGCGAACCCGACCACGCCGCGGCCCCTCCCCCTCAGCCAGCCGAGGCTGGCCATGGCCAAGACGATGATCTGGACGAGTATTTGGATGCGGCCGTAGCTGAGCAGTCGGACGACGAGGACGCCGAGCGCAAAGACGATGATATCGTGGCCTTCGTCAACCAATTTGCGGCCGACATGGGCGACGACGATCCTCTCGGCAGCGGACCGGCACTTTCAGACCGACCGATGCCGGCTGACCATCACGATGGGGCACCGCCGCCGAGTGATCCATCGGTTTCGGGTGCACGGGGACAGCAGCCCGCCGCCGTCATCGATCAGGACGACGTCGATCCAGACGCCCTGCCGGAAGACGACCAACCAATCGACGCGGGCCCCGAGCAAAATGACGAGAACGACGATATGGCGGTCGTTGCGGCAATCATCGACGAGGTGGCGAACGAGCCTGATCGGGACAACCCGGCCCTAGCGCACGTCAAGAGCGCCTTCGTCTGACCGCGAGGTCCGGTAACCGCACTTGTGGGCCGGATGGCGAAGGCCCAGCCCAGTGGCCTTCGCCATACGCACCAGAACGAGACGCCGGCAGACCCGGCGCGTCTCAACCGGCGCGCCGAAGGGTTTTGGCCCGATGGTCGATCCGCCGGTCGGCACTGCCGGTGCGCTCGAAGAGCGCGCCGAATTGACCGCTCGTCACGCCCGCAGGCCCGCTCGTCACCGCGACAAGCGTCATGGCGTGTGGCGGCGGGTCCTGCGATGGGGCTCTCAGCCGGGCGTGGCACCGTGCTCGCCTTCTAAGCGTGATCGCCTCGTCCGGGTTTCGTCTGATCGTCGGGCCGTGCGGCGTTTCCGCTGCGATCGCCGCTTCCATACTATCCGACCTGTGGCGGTCGGCGGCGCCAGCAGGCTGTCGACGCCGACGCACCACGAGAGGCCCGCCCCAGATACCCTCCGACCGAGATGAAAGGCCACCGCATGCGTCCCCATCGCCTTTTCCTCATAGCAGTCTTGAGTGGGGCAGTCGGCCTCGCCAGTGGGCTGACGCTTGCCCTCGATGCGACGCCGACGGTGGAGATTCTCCTCTCGACGACGAAGACGGTGTCCGGCCAGCCGATCTCCTATCCGGCGGGGACAGCCGAGATCACCGGCGCGATCGTCACGCTGGAGCCGGGGCAGCGCACCGGATGGCATCGCCACGACGTTCCACTGTTCGCCTATGTTCTGGAGGGCGAGCTCACGATCGACTACGGCGATGCTGGCGTTCATGTGTTCAGTGCCGGCGATGCCTTCGTGGAGGCGATGGGCACCGATCACAACGGCATGATCTCGGGCCAAACATCGGCGCGGGTGCTCGCCGTCTTCGCCGGGGCCGAGGGGACACCGAACACGGTGCCCTCGCAGCGCTGAGGGACTCGGCGCCTTAGCCCTGCTGTCCACATCGTGCGGCGCTCGGTCCGAGTATCGTCCGCGATGAGCGCTGTCGCCCGCGCGGGTCTCGCCGATCATGTCGTCGTCGATTCCGGCGTGATCGGCGGAGTGCGCATCGCCTGCAGGGACCGCGCGAAGGGAGACGCGCAGATGGTGAACTTTGAAGACCTGAGCGCGATGCTGACCGAGATTGGCCCGATGATCGACGCCCGGGAGATCACCGCCTTCGACGAGCAGGAGAATTGGGCGATCATCCCCGATGAAGATCCGGAGACGGTGATCTGGCTGTCGTTGCGGGGGCAGGCCGGGATGGCGGTGGTCGCCGCACCGC
>JBCCSW010000003.1:0-35534 GCA_039199465.1 Pseudomonadota bacterium | reverse complement strand
GTCGGCAACCGTGCCCTGCGGGTTGGCGGGCGAGCAGATATAGGCGATCGCCGTGCGCTCCAGCAGCGCGGGCGGCAGTGCGGCGAAGTCGGGCAGGTGGCCCGTCGCCTCGGTCGCGGGCACATAGACCGGCTCCGCCCCGGCCGCGAGCGCCGCCACCGCATAGCACTGGTAGAACGGGTTCGGCAGCAGCACGACCGGCCGGGCACCGCTCTTCCAGTCGGGGCAGAGGGCGAGGCAGGCGTTGAACAGGCCCTCACGCGTGCCGTTCAGCGCCAGGATGTTGCGGTCGGGATCGCGAAAGGCCTCTCCTGCGCCATAGCGGCGCGCCAGCCAGTCGGACGCCGCTTGGCGCAGCTCGGGGATGCCCTCGTTCGGCGGATACCTGGACAGCGTCGCCGTATGGCGCGCCATCTCCGGGCCGATAAAATCCGGCACGGCGTGCTGCGGCTCGCCGATCGACATGGGCGCCTCCGGGCCGCCCGGCGGCGTGCCCTCCAGCAGCCGACGTAGACGCGGAAACGCATATTCCGGAAGGTCTCCGAAGCGCGCCGGAAGCTGCATCACGATGTCCTCAACCGCGGGACGTCTGTGATCGCGTCCTCGCTTCATCGCGAGAATACCGCGTTGCGCTGCAGTCTGCTAGCGGCTGACTGTGGCAGATGGGATACAGGCGGGGTCTCGCGACCACGCGTATCACGCGAGCACGCGCTCGATTGCGCGCCCGGCGGCAATCAGGCGCGCTTCCTCGAATGCCGGCGCCACCAGCATGAGCCCGACAGACGGCGTGCCGGTCGGCAGTGTCAGCGCACACATCGCCATCAGGTTGAACAGCCGCGTGTGGCTGAGCGCCTTCAGATTTCGGTCGGCGAAATAGGCCGCATCGGCCAGCACGCGCGCGACCTTCGGCGGCGGGCAGGGCACGGTCGGCAGGACCAGCAGGCCATGCTCGGCGATATGAGCCTCGACCTCGTGGCGCAGCGTGTCGAAGCGCGTCTTGGCGGCTGCCAGCGTCTCGTCGGACGTATCCTGGCCGGCGCGGAAGCGCGCCTCGATCGGCGGCCACAGCGTGTCGGGCGCGGCTGCGATGGCGCTGCCCCAGGCCTGCCAGCCCTCGGCCGTCACCACCGGTGAGATCTCGGTCGCGGCCTCGACCACCTCGGCCAGGGCGGTCAGCGGGCCGCGGGTCACCCGGCAGCCGGCCTTGGCGAGCGTGTCCACTGCGGCCTCGAATGCCGGGCCGACCGGATCCTCCAGGCCGTCAAGGACGACGGTCGAGGGAACATGGAGCGTGAGCCCGCGCGCTGCGACGCCGTCGATGGCCGGGCCCGCGGTGCCGGTCAGCAGGCCGAGCCCCAGCGCCACGTCCTCGACCGAGCGCGCGAGGGGCCCCAGCGTGTCGAGGCTGGTCGCCAGCGGCAGGCACCCGTCGAGCGGGATAAGCCCGGCGGTGGTCTTCAGGCCGACGAGGTCGTTCCACGCGGCCGGGATGCGCACCGAGCCGCCCGTGTCGGACCCGATCGCCATCGCGGCGAGATCCAGAAACACCGAGGCCGCCGCGCCGGAGGATGAGCCGCCGGGGGCTGCGCCTTGGTCCCAGCGCTGTGGCGCGGTCGCCGCCATGGGATTGATGCCGAGACCCGAGAAGGCGAGCTCGGAGAGATGCGTCTTGCCGAGACACACGGTGCCCGAGGCCGTGGCGCGCGTCACCGCCAGCGCGTCGCCCTCGGGCACGCGGCCGGACAGCAGGCGGCTGCCGGCTTCGCAGGCGGTGCCTGCGACATCAACCAGATCCTTCCAACTGATCGCGACACCGTCCAGCACGCCCAAGCGGCGGTTTTCCTGCGCGCGGGTACGGGCGGCGGTCGCCTCGGCCAGCGCGCGCTCATGCGTCAGGCGGGCATAGACGCGGGCGCCGTCGGGATGCCTGGCGGCGGCGTCGAGATAGGCCTCGGCCAGCGTCAGCGGGTCGAGCGTGCCGGCGCCGATCGCGCGCCCCTGACGCGCTGCCGTCCAGCCGCGTGCGGCATCGGCTGCAGCGTCGCCGCGCGGCCCGCCTGTCGAGGAGCCGTTTCGAGCAACGCCGCCCATCGTCACCATCCTCAAACGCCATCACTTTGACGGTTCGCGGATCGGCAGAGCCCGTCGCATGGACATTCCCGCGCCCTCGCCCGTAAGACAAGAAAATGTCGCGCGAAACCAAGTATCGGACGGAAGTGGCCATCGTCGGCGGCGGTCTGGTGGGGCCCGCGCTCGCCATCGCCCTTGCCCGGCTGGAGATCGACGTCGTCCTGATCGATCGTCTGTCCGAGCCCGTCAGGCGCGATCCGGACTTCGACGGCCGTGGCTATGCGATCGCGCTGGGGTCTTCGGGCGTCTTGTCGGCGCTTGGGCTTTGGGACGATCTGGACGCGCTGGCCGAGCCCATCCGCGAGATCCGGGTGAGCGAGGGCCGGGCCGGCGACTGCACGCCCGCCCAGGTGCATTTCGATCCCCGCGCCCTGGACGAGGGGCGCGTCGGTTGGATCCTTGAGGACAGGTGGCTGCGCCGCGCGCTTCTGGACGCGGTGGCCGCGACGCCCGGCATTCGCCACGTCGCGCCGGGTGAGGTGGTTTCGGCGCGTTTCGATGGCCCCACGGCCACCCTAGCGCTCGACGACGGGTCGAGCGTGATGGCTGCACTGGCAGTGGCGGCCGACGGCCGGCAATCGCGGCTGGCAGGCATCGGCGGGATCGGCCGGCAGATCCTGGGCTATGACCAGTCGGGTCTGGTGGCGGCGATCACCCATGATCGGTCGCATCACGGCGTCGCCTGGCAGAGCTTCTTTCCCGGCGGCCCCTTCGCCGTGCTGCCGCTGCCCGACGCTCCGGATGGCTCGCATCGCTCGGGCCTGGTCTGGTCCGAGCGCACGCGCGTGGCCGAGAAGCTGATGGCACTAGACGATGCCGGCTATGAGGTCGAACTGGCGCGCCGCATCGGTCCGCGCCTCGGTCGGGTGCGCCTGGTCGGTGCGCGCCGGGCGCACCCGCTGAACCTGACGCTGGCCGACCGCTATGTGCGCCCGCGCCTGGCGCTTGTCGGCGACGCGGCCCATGGCGTGCATCCGATCGCCGGGCAGGGGTTCAATCTGGGCCTCCGCGATGTCGCGGCGCTGTCCGAGGTGCTGGCCGCGGCCGCACGCAATGGCGAGGATCTGGGCGATCTCGCGGTGCTCCGCCGCTACGAGACCTGGCGCCGACCCGACAACGTGACCTTCGCGCTCGGCATGGACAGCCTCAACCGCCTGTTCTCGACCGCGAGCCCGGTGCTGGCGGCGCTGCGCGCGACCGGGCTTGCCGCGGTGGACCGCCAGGACGGGCTGAAGCGTTTCTTCATGCGCGAGGCGGCGGGGCTGTCAGGGGCGCGGCCGTCGATGCTGTCGGGTGCGCTGCCCTGATCGCGGTGCCCGGCAAGCGGCGGAGCGTCGTCAGGCGCGCCGCGCCTCGCCCGTGCCCGCCATGGCCAGGATCGCGGCCACGCCGCACATGGCGATCGGGAACATGGTGAAGACGTTGAAGCCGAAGCCATAGGTCATACCCCCGGCCGACACCGCCATCAGCGCAGCGCCCGGCACCCGCTGGCTGTGGACCATGGCCCCGCCGGCGATGGACAGGATCGGCGCCAGCAGGCTGATCAGCTTGATGATCGCGGGATCGCCCTCGGGCGCGATCTCGGCCGCGGCGCGTGGCGAGACATCGCTGACGAAGCTCTCGATCAGGGTCCAGGCTTCCTGAAAGCCGTAGCCGAAGAAGCCCACGACCATGCCTACGAGGCCGCCGACGATCCCCAGCACCATGGCCGCGTTCAGCATCGGATCTTCCTTCCAACAGGCGCGTCGCCGCATCGGGCGCGCCGGCGTTGGCTATCCCGCCGCGGGGCAACCCGCAATGATGCGGCGGCGCCGCAGGTGGGATGAGGGGTCTTTACCGGGCTGGTGCGGCCGATTTTCCCTCTTTTGCACCGCGTCATACGGTCGTTAGGGTGTGGATCACCGCCAGCCTGGGATTTCCCCATCCCTGTATCCGCGCCAGCCCCCGGGATACGCGCCCATGTTCGACGAGATGACCCGCGCCGATGGCTCGATCCGACCCGCGTATGCCGAGGTCTCGCAGTGGATCGACCGGGTGGGCATCGACACGCTGCGCCGCCGCTCGGCCGAGGCTGAGGCGATCTTCCGGCGCATCGGCATCACCTTCGCGGTGTATGGCGAGGGCGGCGATCCCGAGCGGCTGATCCCCTTCGACCTGATCCCGCGCGTGTTCTCGGCCGCCGAGTGGCGCCGCCTCGACCGCGGCATCCGCCAGCGCGCGCAGGCGCTGAACGCATTTCTCTACGACGTCTATCACCGCGGCGAGATCCTGCGCGCCGGCGTCGTGCCTGAGGGGCTGGTCTATCAGAACGATGCCTTCCAGCCGGCGATGGTCGGCGTCGAGCCGCCGGGCAGGGTCTACAGCCATATCGTCGGCATCGACATCGTGCGCACCGGCGAGAGCGCCTTCATGGTGCTGGAGGACAACTGCCGCACCCCCTCGGGCGTCTCCTACATGCTCGAGAACCGCGAGATCATGATGCGCATGTTCCCCGATCTGTTCTCGGGCGGGGGCGTTGAGCCGGTCGACCGCTATCCCGACGACCTGCGCGCGACGCTGGAGGAGGTCGCGCCGCCGGCCTGCAAGCAGGATCCGACCGTCGTGCTGCTGACGCCCGGCCCCTTCAACTCGGCCTATTACGAGCACTCGTTCCTGGCCGATCTTATGGGCATCGAATTGGTCGAGCCGCAGGACCTGTTCGTCGACGAGGGCCTATGTTGGATGCGCACCACCCGCGGGCCGCAGCGCGTCGACGTGATCTATCGCCGGATCGACGACGATTTCATCGACCCGCTGGCCTTCCGCCCCGACAGTGCGCTGGGTGTGCCGGGGCTCTTCAACGTCTATCGCGCGGGCGGCGTAACTCTCTGCTCGGCCCCCGGTGCGGGGGTGGCCGACGACAAGGCGATCTATGCCTATGTGCCCGAGATGATCCGCTTCTACCTGGGCGAGACGCCGGTGTTGGAGAACGTGCCCACCTGGCGCTGCGGCATCCCGGACGACTGCGCGCATGTGCTCGCCAATCTTTCCGACCTCGTGGTGAAGGAGGTCCACGGCTCGGGCGGCTACGGCATGCTGATCGGCCCCAGCTCGACCGAGGAGCAGTGCGAGAAATACGCCGAGCGGGTGAAAGCCGATCCCGACGGGTTCATCGCGCAGCCGACGCTTGAGCTGTCGTCTACACCCACCATGGCGCAAACCGGCCTTGGCCAACGCCATGTCGATTTCCGCCCCTACTGCCTGGTCGGCAAGTCGATGCGCCTGGTGCCCGGCGGGCTGACCCGCGTCGCGCTGAAGGAGGGGTCGCTGGTCGTGAATTCCAGCCAGGGCGGCGGGGTCAAGGACACCTGGGTGCTGAGCGAATGAGCGCCGGGATGCCATGCGGGTGCCGCGCGGTCCCCGGTGCCGCCCGACGGCGGCGGCCGGATCGGGGAGCGTGGCGATGCTGAGCCGGAACGCGGAGAGCCTGTATTGGGCCGGGCGCTATATGGAGCGGGCCGAGTGCACCGCGCGCATCATCGAGATGGGCCATCGCATGGCGATGCTGCCCGGCAGCTACAGCCATGACGAATGGCGCTCGGTCGCCGCGGCCTGCGGCTCGGCCAAGCGGATCGAGGATGAGGCCGTCATCAACGACGCCACCATCATCCGCCATCTGATGCTGGATGCCGACAATCCGTCCTCGATCACCTCCTGCCTAAAGGCGGCGCGCGCCAACGGCCGGGCCGTGCGCACCGCGCTCACCCGCGAGATGTGGGAGGCCTTGAACGAGGGCTGGCGCCGCTTCGACGATGTCGACGTCCTGACCGCGCAGCGCGACCTGCTGGCGCTGCTCGACTGGGTCAAGGAGCGCGCGGCGGTGTTCCGCGGCGCCACCATGACCTCGATGCTGCGCCACGACCGCTACGACTTCCTGACGCTCGGCGTGCATGTCGAGCGTGCCGACATGGCGCTGCGGCTGCTGGACGTGAAGTACTGGGTGCTGCTGCCCGAGACCGAGGTCGTGGGCGGCGGGCGCGACCATCACCAGTGGACCAGCGTGCTGCACGCCACCTCGGCCATGCGGGCGTTCCACCATGTCTATCGCGGTGACTACAGCCCCTGGAAGATCGCCGATTTCATGATCCTGAACCGCTCGTTCCCGCGCTCGGTCGCCTTCTGCTACGACCAGATCGGCGAGTGCCTGGACCGGCTCGCGCGCGGCTATGGTGAGCGCCATGCCTGCCATACCACCGCCAGCGCGATGATCGCGCGGCTCGGCGATGCCGAGATGGGCGAGCTGTTCCAGGGTGGGCTGCACGAGTTCATCAGCCAGTCCGTGGCCCATACGCGGCGGCTGAACTCGGAGATCTATCGCGCCTATCACTTCTGATCGGCCAGACGGGAGAGTGCCGATGCGTCTCGCCATCCGCCATGTCACCACCTACACCTACGCACCCGCCGCGGACGGCCTGGCGCTGCGCCTCAGGCTGTTTCCGATCCAGACGGTCCAGCAGCGCCCGGTAAGCTGGCAGGTGAGCGTGAACGAGGAGGTCGTGCGCCCGCTCGTCGTCTCGGGCTTCGGCGAGGGCGAGGCGCTTTGGTTCTCGCGGCGGAAGGACGACCGGGTTGAGATCGTGGTCGAGGGTGTCATCGAGACCGAGGACAAGGCCGGTGTCCTGGGCCAGATGGGGCGCGCGCGGCCAGGCATTTTTCTGCGCGAGACCGCGCTGACCGCCCCGGGCGAGGCAGTCGTCGGGCTTGCCGAGAAAGTGGAGGGCGCCGGCGTCCTGGATCGGCTGCACGCGCTGAACGCGGTGCTGCACGAGGCGCTGGAGTACCGCAAAGGCGTCACCGAGCATCGCACGACAGCGGATCAGGCCGCGGCGCTCGGCGCCGGCGTCTGCCAGGACTTCGCCCATGTCTTCATTGCGGCCGCGCGGCATCTGGGTGTCCCGGCGCGCTATGTCGTCGGCTATCTGCAGGACGACGACGCGCGAGAGACGGCCAGCCATGCCTGGGCCGAGGCGCATGTCGACGGTCTCGGCTGGGTCGGCTTCGATCCTGTGCGCGACGTCTGCCCGGCCGACCACCATGTTCGCCTGTGCACCGGGTTCGACGCCGATGACGCGTCACCGATCCGCGGCACGATGCGCCCGGGCAGCGAGGAGGAGATGGCGGTGGAGGTCACGATCTCGCCCAGCCAGACCCAGTCGCAAATACAGTCCCAGTCCCAGTCGCAGTCGTAATCTCGCTCATCGTCGCCGTCGCATGGCCGACGCGAGGCAGGTGCCGCCGACTTGCGGTGCGCCGAACCCGCGACCACCTGACGGGCTGCAGCCATGGGAGGACCGCGATGACACGCCAGACCGCTCGCCGGATCGTCTGTGCCGTTCTCGTCCTCCTGTCGGTGGCAGCCGAGCGGCCTTCCGTAGCGCAGTCCGGACCTCAGCTGCGCCTGGCCGACGATCTGGATTTTCCGGGCGAGGGTTACTGCGTCGACGTCGTGGGCGTCGGCGCCGGGGCGCGCGCCGATCTGCCGCTGGTCGCCCATAACTGCCTGCCCGAGCGCAACGTGGCCGACCGGATCGTCGTCCAGCGCGACGATACGCTGGTGATGCCCAGCTACGACGCCTGCGTGACCGCCTTCGGCGTGACTGCCCCGCTGCCGGGCTCGCCGCTGATCCTGCGGCCCTGCGGCGGGCGTGAGCACTTCCTGCCCGCGGGCGCGCTGCAACGGTTCGAGCGGACGGCCGAGGACCGCCTGCGCCTCGCCGGCACCGCGCTCTGTCTCGCCGTCGGACCCGATGCGGCGCCGACCTACAGCGCCGTCCATCGCTGGCGAACGCTGACGATGGAGCGCTGCGACACCGTGCCCGCCGCCCTCAGCGTCTGGGATTGATCGCGCTCGGGCACGGGCACGGGCGCGGGCTCGGGCGCGGGCTCGGGCGCGGGCTCGGGCCGCGTGTGCGATCCCTGGCCGTGCGGACCCTCGAAGCCGGGCGTTAGGCATGCTAGCCGAAGCCCGCTGCAGGAGAGGGGCGGGTCGATGACATACTGCGTGGCGCTAAGGCTCGACGCCGGCATCGTGATGCTGTCCGACACGCGCACCAATGCGGGCATCGACAACGTGTCGCGCTACGGAAAGATGTTCACCTGGGAAGTGCCGGGCGAGCGGGCGATCTGCCTGATGTGCGCTGGCAACCTGTCCATCACGCAGGGCGTTGTCACTGCGATCGACACCGCGCTGCGCCGGCGCGGTGCGGCGGCCGACGACAGAGACCCCGATGCCGGTACCGAGACGATCTTGAGCGCGGACAGCATGTACCGCGTGGCCGAGATCGTGGGCGCCCACATGGCAACGATGCAGGAGCGCTATCGCGATCAGCTCTCGGCACAGGGGCAGGCTGCCGATGCCTCGATCATCGTGGCAGGCCAGCGTATCGGCGGCGAACACCGGGCCTTCATGGTCTACAGCCCCGGCAATTTCATCGAAGCGACGCCCGACACCCCGTTCCTGCAGATCGGCGAGCACAAATACGGCAAGCCGATCCTCGACCGGGTGATCACGCCCGAGACGCCGATCGCGCGGGCGCTGAAGGCCGTCTATGTCTCGATGGATTCGACACTGCGCTCGAACCTTTCGGTCGGCATGCCGCTGGATCTTGCGGTGATCCGCTGCGGCGACTGCCGCTTTGCCCTGCGCCGCCGGATCGAGGAGGGGGACGCCGAGTTCACCGATATCTCCGAGCGCTGGTCGAACGCGCTCCGCGACGCGTTCGGCTCGATCCCCGACATCGCCGGGGTCTAGCCCAGTCTGCGGCCGACGCCGTTCCGCGAACATCAGTGTCGGCAAAGCGTCGCGGACCTGGGCTATGAGGTGTCAGATGTTGTTTCGTTGATTTCGGAGATCCGAGATGCGTCTGATGTCATACAATATCGAATGGCTGGATGACCTGTTCGAGGACGACAACAGCCTGAAGGCCGGCGCTGAGGAGGCCGAGCGCTTCGACGCCCTGGCAGCCGTCATTGGCACCACCGACCCCGACCTGATCGGGATCACTGAAGCGCCGAACACCACCACGACAACGGGCCAGCGCAGCACCGTCGCCGCCCTCGAGACCTACGCCGCCGCGAAGGGCCTGCGCCAGTCCAAGGCGATGATCGGTTATCCCTCGGCCGGACGGCAGGAGATCGCGCTGCTATACGACCCGGCCGTCGTCACGGCCGAGCATGATCCCGGCGGCACCGCAGGGGCGGTGCGCAACCCCACATTCAGGGAGACCTTTCAGGTCGACAGCGACGCAGACGGCATTCGAGAGCTTTACCGCCACTACCGCCCGCCGCTGGAGGCGAAGATCACCCGTGCCGATGGCGGCGCGACGTTCTGGGTGATGGTCGTGCACGCCAAGTCGAAGGGCATCTTCAGCGCCATGGACAAGGTGCATTTCGAGCGGACCTCGGAGCGCAACCGACGCAAGCTGTTCGCCGAATGCTCCTCGATCCGTCAGCGGGTGGATGACTGGCTGGACGCCAACCGCCCGACCGTAGTGATGGGCGATGTCAACGACGGGCCGGGCTTCGACTATTACGAGGGGCGCTTCGGGCGCAGCGCCGTGGAGCTGATCATGGGCAGCGTCTTCCACCCCGACCGGATCCTGCGGAACTATGTCGGCGAGCCCAAGTTCGGCCGCTTTGGATGGGAGCCGTCGACCGCGCGTTTCACCGATCGCTACACCGGCGACAAAGTGAACGCGCTGATCGACCATATCATGGCGTCGCGGCACCTGATCCCGATGGACGTTGATGCGGCCCGTGTCTGGAACCCGTTTCAGCTGGACGATGCGACGCCACTGAAGAGCGAACTGCTCGTGGCTTCCGATCATTTTCCGGTGACACTGGATATCGCCTGACCACGGCGGGTCTTATTCGCCCTCGCCTTCCATCGCCCGAAGCGCCCCGGTCTTGGCGGCAGAGGTCGCTACTCGATCTCGGCCAGCCTTCAGCGCGGGCTGCGCTTGGCCAGAATACGCTGCAGCGTGCGGCGGTGCATGTTCAGCCGGCGGGCCGTCTCGCTGACATTGCGGTCACAGAGCTCGAAGACCCGCTGGATATGCTCCCAACGCACGCGGTCTGCCGACATCGGGTTGTCGGGGGGCGAGGGCTTCTGCGACGGCACCGAGAGCAGCGCCTTCTCCACATCGTCGGCATCCGCGGGTTTTGCGAGATAATCCACCGCGCCAAGCTTGACCGCAGCGACCGCCGTCGCAATCGCGCCATAGCCAGTCAGCACGACAGCGCGGCAATCCGGGCGCGTCTCCTGCAACGCCTCGACCACATCCAGGCCGTTGCCGTCCTCCAGTCGGAGGTCGATGACGGCATAGGCAGGCGGCTTGCCGCGCGCGATCGCCATGCCCTCTTCGACACTGCCGGCGTCGTTCGGCGTGAAGCCGCGACGCTCCATCGCGCGCGACAGGCGCGTGCGGAAAGCAGTGTCGTCGTCGAGGATCAGCAACGAGTTGTCCGGTCCTATCGAACCCTCAGGCATGTCAAAGCTCCCAACGTTCTCCGATCACGCCAGATGAGCGCGCGGGAAAGACTGTCAACCGAGCTGGCGATGACAGATCGTCTCATCCCGTACTCCCGTTGCCGATGCGCGTCCGACCTGACGTGGCCGGCCGGCGGAGGGCTGTGGAGCCTGCGGCGGCCCCCAGCCGCCCGCCTCGTTGGGTCAGGGGCCCGTCAGGGGCTCGTCAGGGGCTCTCCTTACGGCGCATCGCGGCCCGTCTCAGCTGCTGGGCGTCGCTGCGGCGTGGCCCGTCGCCTGAAGCCAGGTCTTGATGTCCGCGGCCATCGCCTCGGGCTGCTTGTCCGAGCGGAACAGCATCACGACGCCGCTTTCCGGCGTCATGAAATAGGTGAAGCTGGAGTGGCTCATCAGATAGTCCTCCGGGTCCTCGCCGACCTCGCCCTTCTGGAAATAGAGCTTCCAGTCGCGCTTGACGGTCTCCAGCGTCTCGTCGTCGGGGGTCAGGCCGACCATGTCGGGATGCATCGCCTCGACGAAGAAGGCCATCTGTTCGGGCGTGTCGCGCAGCGGATCGACGGTGACGAAGACCGGGTCGACGTCGATCCCCTCCTCCGCCAGGATATCGACCGCGCCGGCCATGTCCTGCACGTCGAACGGGCAGACATCCGGGCAGAAAGTATAGCCGAAATAGACCAGGCTGGGCCCATCCAGCACCTCGGTCGAAGCGACGGTCTGCCCGGTATGCGTCGTCATGCTGAACTCGCCCGCGCCGATCCCGCTCTCACGCGCGTCGATTGTGCCCTGCGAGAAGGTGACGTCGGCCGGGGCACCGAAGAAGGTCAGCCATGCCGCGGTTGCGGCAGCGCCAAGCACGACCACGCCACCGGCCGCGATCATGACCTGAGTGGTATCCGCTTTCATATCGCTCTCCGCCATGGGGTTACGAGTGAGATGAGGGCCTGAATAGCACGGAAAGCAAGCGCGTCCGCCTGCCGCGACGCGCCCGATGATCGCATCTGCGTTACTTTGCCTTTCACCAACGCACGGTCATCTTCCACGCCATGTACCAGAGCGGCGGCCAATACCTGTTCGACATGCGCGCCCGCGGCGACTGGGTGCGGTTGCGCACGCTCATCCTGCTGCGCTGGATCGCGGTCATCGGCCAGTCCGGCGCGGTGCTGATCGCGGCCGTGGCGATGGACTTCCAGTTGCCGTTAGCGCTCTGCGCCACGCTGATCTCGGCGGCGGTAGTGGCCAATCTGTTCGCCGTGTTCGCCTTTCCGCCCGAGACGCGGCTCAGCGAGAACGCGACGCTCGCCTCGCTGATGTTCGACCTGGTCCAGATCGTGGCGCTGTTGATGGTGACCGGCGGGCTCAACAATCCGTTCGCCCTGCTCGTACTCGCACCGGTGACGATTTCGGCGTCGACGCTCAGACTGCAGCCGACGCTGTGGCTTGGTACCGCGGCGATCGCGATGATCGCGGTCACCTCCAGCGTCTACCTGCCGCTGATCGGTCCCGACGGTGCCGCGCTGCAGCTGCCGCTGCATTACCGTGCCGGCTATGCGGCCGCGCTGGCCGTGGCGGTGGGCTTCCTGACGCTCTATGGCCGACGGGTGACGGTCGAGAGCTATGCGATGAGCCAGGCGCTGTCGGCCACGCAGGTCGCCCTGTCGCGCGAGCAGCGTCTTTCGGCGATCGGGGCGATTGCGGCGGCGGCGGCGCATGAGCTCGGCACGCCGCTCGCGACCATCAAGCTGGCGGCCAAGGAGTTGAAGAACGAGCTTGCCGACCGGCCCGACCTGGCCGAGGACGCGGCGCTGATCCATGCCGAGGCCGAGCGCTGCGGGCGGATCATGGCGGAGCTTTCAGAGAGCCGGAAGCAGGACACCCACATGCAGACCGCCCCGATCACCGCCGTGATCGCCGAGGCGGCGGCGCCGCATGCCGATAGGGGGATCGAGATCGTGATCGCGGTGGACGGCGTCGCGGTCGACGAGGCCGGCCATGCCGGGGCCGACGGCGCCGATATTCCCATCGTCGCCCGCGGGGCCGAGCTGATCCACGGCCTGCGCAACCTGATCCAGAACGCCGTCGACTTCGCCGAAGGCACGGTCCGGGTCGAAGTACATACGGGCGAGACTTCGCTCGAGCTCGTGGTCTCGGATGACGGCCCAGGCATCGCCGCCGACGTGCTGCCGCGCCTTGGTGAGCCCTATATCACGACCCGCGGTGCCGGGCATCGGTCGCTCGGCCTGCCGGGCAGTGTTTCGAGCGGCACCCCAGGTGGCGTTGCCGGCGACCTCTCGGGCCAGATGCCGGGCGATCTCTCCGGCGACGCCTATGAGGGCATGGGCCTTGGCGTGTTCATCGCGCGAACCCTGCTGGAGCGGACCGGCGCGCGGTTGAGCTTCGCCAACGGGCCCGATGGCGCGCTGGCGCGGGTCCGTTGGCCGGTGGAGCGCATCAGCCTGTCGCGCCTGCCGACCCGTCGCTACAGCCGGTTGTCAGCGCCCGAGGACATGAACGCGCCGGCGGGATCGGTGACGCCCTAGCGACCTATCCACATGAGGATATCAGGCGTCAGCCGCATAATAATTGGATTTTTCTTTCGCGCCGCGTCATATTCATGCTTCGTTCGGTGATTACTCCTGTCTGCGCGTTGCACGCTTTGCTAGCTTGGGTCGGTCATTCCGTGAGGGGACGGGGACGTCTTGGTGGATTGGGCTGCTCTGCTGGCCGGTGTGCTGGGCCTGGTAACCGCTGTTGCAGGTTACATGTGCATTAGGCTTGGCCGCAGCCTGACCGATGAACGCCGCCGCCGGGAGGACTTGGTCCAGGGTATCGTCATGCGGGCCGAGGGCGCGGAGATCCGCGACCACTCGCCCGCGGCATCGGCCCTGCCGGGTGTCGAGGTCGGCGCCTCGCTATTCGACGTGTTCAGCGCCGCCCTGATCGACGGTCGGGAGGAGGCGCTGGTGGCGCTCGACATCCTGGTCGACCGTGGTCTGCCCATGCGCCTCCTGGTTTCGGATCAATCGGGATCGCCGTGGGAGCTGGTCGGCCAGCCGCGCGGTGGCGAGATCGTCATCACCATGCACGACGCTTCGCTCATGCTGACGGAGCTGCGCAAGTCGCAGCGCCGAATCTCGGCGCGCGAAAAGGTGCTGGAGGAGGGGCTGTTCGAGCGCCGCGCGATGTCGGCACTGCTCGGCTCGGGCGCGGCGATCGCCTGGCAGCGCGGCGGCGATGGCAGCGTCGCCTGGTCGGCCGGCAGCGTGGCCTCGCGCGCCGGCCAGGTGATCGCGACCCAGGCGACCGGCCTGATCAACGCCCGCGAGGCGCAGCCTGCGCCTGATGACACGGGCGTGGTCCGGTCCCGTCTCGAGATCCTGCCCATGGGCGAGGTCGAGCCGCTGCCGTTGCAGGTGCTCGAGGTGCCGGATGGCGATGGCAGCAGCATCGGCATCGCCACCGACGCGACCGTCGCCGCCCAGGCCGAGCGCACGCTCGGCCGTTTCGTGCAGACGATGACCGAGACATTCGCCCATCTGACGGCTGGTCTGGCGATCTTCGACCGCAATCAGAAACTGGTCCTGTTCAACCCGGCCTTTGCGCAACTGCTGCAACTCGACCCGGCGTGGCTGGCCAATCGGCCCAGCCTGCGCGACGCGATCGATGCGCTCCGCGAGAACCAGCGGATCCCCGAGACCGGCGACTATCACGGCTGGCGTCGCCGCTTGCTGGGCCTGTTCGAGAACACCGAGCGCGCCGATCTGGACGAGATTTGGCACCTGGCGGACGGGACGAACATCAAGGTGCTGGCGCGGCCGCATCCGCATGGCAGCCTGGCCTTCGTGTTCGACGACATCTCGGACCGCATCCGACTTGAGCAGCGCTATCGCCAATCGATCGATCTGCAGGAGGTCACGCTGAACCGCCTGCAGGAAGGTCTGGCCGTGTTCGGCACTGACGGGCGCCTGCGTATCCTGAATGCCTCGTTCACGCGCATCTTCGGCATCGATGCCGGCCTGATCCAGGCCGGGATGCATGTTCAGGAGGTGGTCCGCCTGGTCAGCGGCCTGACCGTCGAGACCGATCTCTGGGATCGGGTCACGGCCGCCATCACGGCCGAGGAGACCCGCGCCCCCTGGGACGGCCGGTTGACGCTCGGCTCGAACCGCGTGCTGCGCCTTCGCGCGGCCCCGCTGCCCGGCGGCGACACCATGGTCGTCGTCGCGGACGTCACCGACAGCGAGCGCTTCGCCGACGCGCTGTCCGAGCGCAACAGCGCGCTGGAGAGCGCGGAGGAGATGCGCACCGCCGTGCTGGACCAGATCTCGCACCGACTGCGCACGCCGCTCAACACCATCTTCGGCTTCGGCCAGCTTTTGAACGATCCGCGCTTCGGCAGCCTCACCGAACGCCAGCGCGAATATGCGGCCGGCATCCTCGAGGCGTCTGGCCAGCTGCTCGACACGATCGACGAGGTGACCGATCTGGCCTCGCTGCAGCCGGGCGATGCCGCGGATACGATGCGCGAGCCGACGCTGGACGAGACGGTCGAGCTGGCACGCTCGCTGATGGAAAAACGCGCGGGCGAGGCCGGCGTGACGCTTAGGACCGAGCTTGGCGGCGGCGACGTGCATGTCGCCTGCGATATCGGCACGCTGCGTCAGATCGCCTTCAACATGGCCGCGGGTGCTGTGCAGCGGGCCGAGCCCGGCTCGGTCGTCCGCCTGATCACCGCGCCGCCGATCGGCAACACGGTGACGATCAGCGCCTATGAGATCGCGCGTGAAGGGGGGGAGGTCGCCGAGGGCGGGGCGCTCGAGGCCGTGCCGAAGGGGACCACCCCGATCGGGCGCGAGACCGCATCCTCGCTGGAGCTGACCCTGCGCATGGTCGAGGCCAATGGCGGCAGCTTCGAATACGGCCCGGCGGGTGGCGCCGAACCCCGGCTGATGCTGGCGACGGCCGAGCTGCCGCTCGCGATCGAGGATGTCGAGATCGAGATCGAGGCCATGCCCGCCCCACGCGCCCTGCCGCACTGAGAAACCGCCGCCGTCCAGGCGCGACGGGGCTGCGCCGGCGGCCCACCGGCCGTGGCCGGCGGCGTCGCTGGCGCAGACGGACAGGGCACGCTAGGCATCGTGCCGGGATCCTGAAGACGCAGCGGACAGGGCGATGCAATCCAGCCGCCTGAGCGATCGGCGCCGAGCGCCCCTTGTTTTGACGCTCGAGGACGAAGCGGCGACGGCGCATCTCGGCGCGGCGCTGGGCGCGGTGCTCGAGATGGGCGACGTCGTCACGCTATATGGCGGTCTTGGCGCCGGCAAATCGGTGTTGGCGCGTGCCGCGATCCGGTCGTGCCTCGGCGATCCGGCGCTGGAGGTGCCCTCCCCAACCTACACGCTGGTCAATGTGTTCGAACGGCCCGAGGCGCCGCCCGTCTGGCACGCCGATCTCTACCGTCTGGGCAGTCAGGAGGAGGTTGCGGAACTGGGTCTGGAGGATGCGTTCGAGGCGGCCGTCTGTCTGGTCGAATGGGCTGGTCGCCTGGGCCCGATGACCCCGCCGCGCCGGCTGGAGGTCACGCTGTCCGATCTGGCGGATGGCGATTGGCCCGCGCGAGACGGCCCCAGCGTGGTCGATGGCCGGCGCGCCGAGCTTCTGACACATGGTGACGGTTGGGAGCGGGTCTTGCTGGCGCTGGCGTTGGAGGGCGCGCGGCAATGAGCCCGTTCGACGCCGAGCGCCGCGCCCAGCTCGACGCCTTTGTGCAAGCACATGGCCACGATCCAGCGGATCTGGCGCCGCTGGCCGGTGACGCCTCGATGCGGCGCTATCTTCGCCTGGCCGATCACCGCGGATCCCGGGTCGTGATGGATGCCCCGCCCGCCTCGAACGAACGCATGGATCCCTTCGTCGACGTCACCGCGATCCTCCGCGCACAGGGTCTTTCGGCCCCGGCGCTCTGCGGCAGCGATCTGGATCGCGGCTTCCTGTTGCTCGAGGATCTGGGCGATGCGCTCTATGCCCGGGTGATGGCCGCCACGCCGTCGTCCGAGCTGCCGCTCTATGCCGCGGCCGTGGATCTGCTCGCCGATCTGCCGCCGGTCGCCGATATCGCCCATCCGGCGCTGCCGCGCATCGGTCCCTACGACGCGGAGGCCTATCGGCGCGAGGCGCGGCTGGCGGTCGACTGGTACGCGGCCGGCGTGGGGAGCCCGCTGGCCGAGGATCTGCTGTCATCCTACGACGCGCTGATCGACGCGGCGATGGCAGCCCTGCCCGCCCTGCCGCCGGTCTTGGTGATGCGCGACTACCATGCCGAGAACCTGATCTGGCTGCCGGATCGCGCGGGCCGTGCGCGCGTCGGCTTGCTGGACTATCAGGACGCGCTGATCGGGCATCCCGCCTACGATCTCGTCTCGCTGTTGGAGGACGCCCGGCGCGACGTCGATCCCGACCTAGCGGCTGCCATGATGCGCCGTTTCGTCCAGCGCCAAGGGATGGACCGGGCCGATGTCGAAGCGTTCGGAGCGGCCTATGATCTGCTCGGCGCCCAGCGCAACCTGAAGATCATCGGTATCTTCGCCCGGCTCGCCCTGCGTGACGGCAAGCCGCGCTATGTCGATCTTATCCCGCGCGTCTGGCGGTATCTGCAGCGCGACCTCGCCGGGCCCGGTTGTGGCGCGCTGGCAGGTTTCGTTGCCAACACTTTGCCGCCGCCCGAGCCTGCCCTGCTCGACCGTCTGAAGGCCGCTGCCGGCAGCCGCTCGGGCGCTGCGTGAGCGTGAGCGTGACGACGGCCATGGTCCTTGCGGCGGGCAAAGGTACGCGCATGCGCCCGCTGACCGACCGGATGGCCAAGGCCATGATCCCGGTCGCCGGCCAGCCGCTGATCGACCACGCTCTAAGTCGGGTCGCCGCCGCGGGGATCGCGCAGGCCGTCGTCAATTTGCATGCCCATGCGGACGGGCTGCAGGCGCATCTGGCCGCCCGCGCCGCACCGCCCGCAATCAGGGTCTCGGACGAGCGGGACGCCCTGCTGGAGACGGGGGGCGGCGTCCTTGCGGCGCTTCCCATGCTGGGCGACGGACCCTTCGTGACGCTTAACGGCGATGCGATCTGGGCGGGTCCCGAGCCGATCGTCAATCTCCTTCACGCCTGGTCGAAAGCCCGCGCCGCGACCGAGGCGCTGATGCTGCTGGTCCCACGCCACCGCGCGCATGGCTACACGCGGCCCGGCGACTTCTTCCTGGATGCCGAGCTCGGTCCGCCGCGGCGTCGCGGGGATGCGGAGGTGGCGCCCTTCGTCTTCACCGGGGCGCAAGTCATGCGGCCGAGTGCCTTCGACGGCCTGGCCGAGATGGGCATTGCCGGTCCGCATGGCCGGCCGGCATTCTCGCTCAACCCGGTCTGGGATGCCCTGGCGGCCCGCGGCACGCTTGCTGCCGTCATTTGGGAGGGGGATTGGGTCGATGTCGGCACCCCAGACGGCATCCCCGTCGCGGAAGCGCTGCTCGCTCAATACCATGGCTGACAGGATGGCTGGCACCATGGCGAGCTGCCCGCGTCCCTTCACCGATGCCGACCCGGCGCCGCGCCTCTTTGCCGTACCGCCTGGCAGCGACTATGCCCGCTGTCTGGCCGACGGCCTGGCCGCCCGGCTCGGCGATCAGCCGCCGGAGGCAATGGCCGGCGTCACCATCATCGTCAACAGTGCGCGCGCCAGGGCGTCGATCGAGAGCGCCTTCGCGGGCCGCGCCGCGGGGACGGCGTGCTACCTGCCGCAGATCGTGACCTTGCAGACGCTAGCGGCGGCGGCGCCCCCAAGCCTCGGCGCCAATGGCGCTGTCCATCTGGCGCAGCCGGTGCCTGCGCTCACGCGGATGCTGTCGCTGATGCGGCTGGTCGAGGCGTATTGCGACCGGACGGGCATGGCACGGGGCGCGGCGGCCGGGCTCGCCAGAAGCCTGACCGATCTGATGGACCTGCTGGACGAGGAAGGCTGCGACATCGACGAGCTGCGCGCAGCCGGCGCCGACGACATGCCCGATCCGGCCGCGATGGCGCGCCATTGGGAGCGGGCGTTGGACTTCCTGGACATCGCGCGCAGCGCCTGGCCGGCGATGCGGGCCGGTATGGCGACGGGCGGCGTAACGCTCGACGACCCGCGCGCGGCCGAACGGGCGTCGATCGAGGCGTTGATCGCCGGCTGGAAGGCCCGGCCGCCCGAGGGCGCGGTGCTGGTCGCCGGCAGCACGGGCTCGCGCGCCATAGCCGCGCTGGTGATGGCGGCGGTCGCCCGGTTGCCGCAGGGTGGCGTCGTGCTGCCCGGCTTCGACATCGGCGCCGCTTCCGAGGTCTGGACCGCGGTTGGCGAGGGTACGGGCGATCATCCCGCCGGGCCGTTTCACCGACTGCTGACGGCGCTCGATGCCGGCCCGGCATCGGTCAGGCACTGGCATGAGGGCCCTGCCGAGACGATCCTCGCACCGCGCCGCCTGCTGATCGCAGAGGCCCTGCGCCCCGCGCCGGTTACCGATGCCTGGGTGGCCCGGCGGGCAGAGATCGCCACGGTCGCCGGGGCGGCCACCGCGGGCCTTACGCTGATCGAGGCCGCCGAACATCGTGACGAGGCGCTGGCCATCGCCCTGGCCGTGCGCGAGGCGTTGGCGATCCCCGGCCGGCACATCGCCATCGTCACACCCGATGCGACGCTCGCCCGGCGCGTCACCGCGGCGCTGCAGCGCTTCGACATCCTGCCCGACGACAGCCTGGGCCGGCCGCTGGCGCAGGCGCCGGCGGGCGTGTTCCTGCGCCTCGTCCTCGCGGTGGCGCGTGCGGCGGCGGAGGGGCGCGTCGATGCGGTCGCGCTCGCCGGTCTGCTCGGCCACCCGCTGACGCGCGCGGGCTGGCCGCGCGCCCGACATCGCCGCCATGCCCGAAAGTTCGAGATCGACGTCCTGCGGCGTCGAGGTGCCGCTACGCCAGGCCCGGGCGGGGCACTGCCGGACTGGGGCGACGACGGCCGCGAGAAGGACCATGTCGCATGGTCTGCGGCCGTCGATCGGGCTCTCGCCCCGCTGGTCCGCAGCATCGCGGCCTGTGCCGATCTGGCAGCGGTGCTGCAGGCGCTGATGGCGACCGCCGAGGCGCTTGCCGCCCCTGCCGATGCCGAAGCGTCCGCGACCCCTGACCGCCCGCCGTGGTCGGGACCCGACGGCACGGCGGCCCATCGTGTCCTCACGGCAATGCGCGATGCAGCGCCTGCCTATGGCGCTGCGATGGCGCCCGCTGCGCTGGCCGCCCTGTTGGACGCCGAGCTCTCGGCCGAGTCGCTGCCACCCGAGGCTGCGCGTCCGCATCCCAGGGTCAGCCTGCGCGGCACGATCGAGGCGCGCCACGAGACGGCCGATCTCACGATCCTCGCGGGTCTGGTGGAGGGACGCTGGCCTGCGACCGCCGACCCCGGGCCGTGGCTGAACCGACCGATGCGCCGCGCGCTCGGCTTGCCTGCGCCCGAGCGCGAGATCGGGCTCGCCGCCCATGATTTCGTGCAGGGCGCCTGTCGGGCCGAGGTTATCCTGACCCGTTCCGCCGCGATCGAGGGTCGGCCGATGGTCGCCTCTCGCTGGCTGACGCGGCTGGAGACGCTGCTGCGTGGCACGCGGCCCGAGGCGCTGGCGGCGATGCGCGCTCGCGGCCGCCGCCTGCTCGACCTAGCCGACGCGCTGGACACGCCGGGTCCGGATGCGGCGACCGATCCGCATCTGACGCCCGCCGCCCGGCCTGCGCCGCGCCCGCCGGTGGCCCAGCGCCCGCGCCGCCTGTCCGTCACGCGGCTGGAGCGGTTGGTGCGCGACCCCTATGCCGTCTACGCCGAAAGCGTCCTCGGCCTGAAGCCGGTCGATCCGCTGGCCGCCGGCCCGGATGCGCGCGACCGCGGCGAGATCATGCATCGCACGCTGGAGCGCTTCGTGGCGACCGGTGGCGAGCGACAGGGCGAGGCGGCGGAGGCGGCGTTGATGGCCGCGCTCGACACCGTGCTGGAGGAGGAGGCGCTGCCACCCGACTTGCAGCGGCTGTGGCGCGGCCGGCTCGCCCGCGTGGCCGGCCGGCTGGCAGCCCTGCAGCATCGCATCGCCGGGCGCGGTGATTGGGTCGGGTTGGAGGTGAAGGGCGCGATGACCCTCGACGCGCCGGCCGGATCGATGACGTTGAGCGCGCGCGCCGACCGGATCGACCGGGCCCCTGACGGCACGAGCCTCGTCTATGACTACAAGTCGGGCCGGGTGCCCTCGAAAAAGCAGATCGGCCGCTTCGCCCATCAGCTTCACGTGCAGGCCCTGATCGCAGCGGCGGGCGGTTTTGAGGGGATCGCGGCGATGCCCCCCGGCTCGGGTGCCTATATCGATCTCAGCCGGGCGACCGAAGTTGGGCCCGATGACGGCTTCGCCGATCAGCTTTCCGAGTACCGTGCCGAACTGGCGGCGTTCATCGCGCGCTTCGACGACCCCGGCACGCCCTATGTCTCGCGCCGGATGGTCGAGAAGA
Source organism: Pseudomonadota bacterium (assembly GCA_039199465.1). Taxonomy (GTDB): domain Bacteria; phylum Pseudomonadota; class Alphaproteobacteria; order Rhodobacterales; family Rhodobacteraceae; genus Thermohalobaculum. The sequence continues at coordinate 14,329 of JBCCSW010000003.1, read as the reverse complement.
AGCAGCTCGACGGGCCCTACGACCATCTCGCTCGCGTCGCCGAATGGGCCGATGAGACCGGCGAGGACGCCGGATGAACGGACCCGGGCCGACCGCGGCGCAGCGTGAGGCCGCCGATCCGCGCGCCTCGGCCTGGGTCGGTGCGAATGCGGGGTCGGGCAAGACGCGGGTGCTGACCAACCGCGTGGCACGGCTGCTGCTGGCCGGCAGCCGGCCCGAGCGCATCCTTTGCCTGACCTATACCCGCGCCGCCGCCGCCGAGATGCAGACGCGGCTGTTCGATCAGCTCGGCGCCTGGGCGATGCTGGAGGATGCGGCGCTGGGTGAGGCGCTCAGTGCTCTCACCGGCGAGGTGGGTTTTCCGCCCCATCGCCTTGCCGAGGCGCGACGCCTGTTCGCCCTGGCGCTTGAGACGCCGGGCGGGCTGCGTATCCAGACCATCCACGCTTTCTGCGAGCACCTGATCCGGCGCTTTCCGTTGGAGGCCGGCGCCGATCCGGGCTTCACGCTGGCCGACGATCGGCAGATGGCGGCGCTGAAGGCGGGTCTGTCGCAGCGTTTGGGCGCTGCGGCAGCGGCCGGTGAGGACGACGCCTTCGACCGTCTGGCGCTGCGGTTGGCCGAGACGCAGCTGGAGCCGCTGCTCTTCGATGTAGCCCGGATGAAGGCGCATCTGCCGGCCGATGCCGACGCGCTGGGCAGCGCGCTCGCCGCCCATTACGACCCCGCGCTGCTGGTGGCCCCGGCCGATGTGCTGGCGAATGCCGCAGAGGGGATTGATTGGGCGCAGGCCGCTGCGCTGAGCCCCGAACTTATGGCCGGCGGCAAGCGTCTGCAGGACAAGGCGCCGCTTATCGCCACCGCAGTGGCAGCCATGCAGGCTGGCGACACGGCTGGGGCGATAGACGCGTTGTCGCGGGCGCTCATGAAGGCCGGCGGGCAGGACCCGCAGAGCCTGACCTGGTTGTTCGGCAAGAAGCGGGTCGAGGGCGGCGATCCGGTCGTCGATCGCGTGGCGGCGCTGCAATGCGCCCTCGCGCGCGCCAAAGCCGCGCTGCGCGACAGCGAGGCCGCACGCCGGGCCGAGGATCTGAACCGCTTCGCCATGGCCTGGATGGCCGGCTTCGCCGCCGCCAAGACGGCATCCGGTCTGATGGATTTCGACGACCTGGTCAGCAGGACGGCCGCCATGCTGCGCCATGGCGAGGCCGCGTCCTGGGTCCTCTACCGGCTGGACGGTGGCATCGACCACGTGCTGGTTGACGAGGCGCAGGACACCGCGCCTGCCCAGTGGGACATCGTGACCGCGATCACCGGCGAGTTCATGGCGGGCGAGGGCGGGCGCATGGTGGTGGACGCCGCGGGTCGCCCGATGCCGCGCACGCTGTTCGTCGTCGGCGACGAGAAGCAGTCGATCTACTCATTCCAGGGCGCCGATCCCGCCACCTTCGGCCGGGTGCGCGACAGCACGCGCCGGCGGCTGGCCGATGGCGGCATGCTGGTCGAGCCGGCGCTTGCGCGCTCCTTCCGCTCAGCGCCCGGCATCCTAGACTTCGTCGATCTCGTCTTTGCGGGCAGCGCGGCCTCGGGGCTGACCATCGATGGCGCCGCGCCGATGCATGAGACCAGCCGCCTGGGCGATGGCGCGACGATCGACCTGTGGGCGCTCCTGCAGCCGGAGGGGGGATCGGGCGAGAAGCCCTGGCACTCGCCGCTGGACGAGGTGCCCGCCGGCGCGCCGAAGCGGCGGCTCGCGCATCTCCTGGCGCGCGAGATCGCTCGGATCTGCGCGCATGAGATGCTGCCCCATCGTGCCGGCGAGGCGCCGCGTCGCGTGCGGCCGGGTGATATCATGGTGCTGGTGCGCCGTCGCGACGTGCTGGCGCAAGAGCTGGTCCGCGCTCTGAAGGCCGGGGGCGTGCCGGTCGCCGGCGCCGACCGCATCACGTTGATGGACGAGATCGCGGTCAGGGACCTGCTGGCCGCGCTTCGCGTGGCGGCGCTGCCCGATGACGATCTGTCCCTCGCCGCCCTGCTGCGCTCGCCGCTCGGCTGCGTGGACGAGGACGCGCTGATGGCGCTGGCGGCGGGTCGGAAGAAGGGCGAACGGCTGAGCGCCCGGCTGGCCGAGGCGGCGGATCGCCATCCCCGCTCGGCGGCTCTGGTTGCCGATCTGTTGGCACGTGCCGATTTCCTGCGCCCCTACGAGATGCTGGAGCGCATACTGACCCATCACGATGGCAGGCGGCGCCTGCTGGCGCGGCTGGGGGCCGAATGCGAGGATGCCATCGACGAACTCTTGGTGCAGGCTCTGGTCTATGAGGCGGCCGAGGCGCCGACGCTCACCGGCTTCGTCGCCTGGCTGGAAAGTGCCGAGACGGTGGTCAAGCGCGACGTCACCACCCAGGGCGGGGCCGATGACGGCGACGCGCCCGGTGCCGTCAGGGTGATGACGGTGCATGGCGCCAAGGGGCTCGAGGCGCCGGTGGTCATCCTGCCCGACACGATGGACGAGCCCGGCCGCCTCGGCGGCGGTGGCCGCGTGCCGCTGTTCACGCTGGAGGGTGGCGACAACACCCCGCCCTTGGTGACGCTCGCCGGGCGCAAGACCGAGGATGACGACAAGACCCGTGCCGCCCGCGAGGCGGCCGCGCGCCGCGAGATCGCCGAGCACAAGCGCCTGCTCTATGTCGCGCTGACCCGGGCCGAGCGTCGACTGGTCCTGTGCGGCGCAGGCCGCCCGCCCGGCGATGCCGAGGGTGATGGCGATCTTAAGGAGGAGCGCCGCGCCGCCGTCTGGTATCGCCTGCTGTCCGACGCGATGGAGCGTGCCGGGGCATCGGAGATCGCGCCGCCCGACGGCATAGCGGGTGCGAGGCGTCTGGGCGATGACCCGGTAGTTGCCGAGCCCGCCTTCGAAGACACCGCCGCAGCCGTGGAGGCTTCGAGGCGTCTGGAGCTGCCAGACTGGGTTTCCCCGGCCCCGGCCGAGGCACGACCGCCTCGCCTCTCACCCTCGACCCTGGTCGAGCATGGACCGGGCGAGGATCGCTTCGCTGCACGCGAGACTGGGCCAGACCCTGGGCCGCAGGCTGTGCCAGAGGGCGGTGATGGGCGCGGCGGTACCGACCCGCGGCTCTATGGCCTCGCGGTGCATGCTCTCATCGAACAGCCGCCTACCGCGCCCCAGCACCCGGCGGCGATCGCGTCGCGTGCGGCGCCCGGCATCGCTGCGGAGGCGGTGGATCTGGCCATCGCAGAAGCAGAGGCGGCGCGATCGCATCCCGATGCGGAAGTACTGTTCGGGGCCGAGGCATTGGTCGAGGCAACCCTTGCGATTCCGGTCAGCGACGCTCTGCCGCCGATGATCGGGCGCGTCGACCGTCTGGTGATCCTGCCCGACCGGGTGCTGCTGGCCGATATCAAGACCGACCGTCCGGTACCTCGGGACGAACGCACCGTGCCCGAGGCCTATGCCGCGCAGCTTGGCGCCTATGCGGCTGCGTTGTCGGCGATCCATGCGCGACCGGTCTCCTGCCTGCTGCTCTACACCGCCGGTCCGCGCCTGGTGACGTTGCCGACGGCACGCTGCCTCGAGGCCTTCGAGCGGGCGACCCGTCGGGTCCTTGGCAGCGTCAAGGGCGTCGGCGCCGAGGGCAGTGGCGTCGCTCCGGGACTGGACAGCGCCGTGCTGCGACTGCCTTGATAGCGGATCGGCCGCTGCCTAGGTGTGGCGTCTGCTCGGACGCCAGACCCCAGAGCGGGCTCCAGCGAGGGTTCCACGGCAGGGGCGGCCCAACGAGATGAAGGGATGAAACCATGACAACCATCAGCGTCACCGACGCCAATTTCGAGGCCGATGTCCTCGGCTCAGAAGTGCCTGTGGTCGTAGACTTCTGGGCCGAATGGTGCGGCCCGTGCAAGCAGATCGCCCCGGCGCTGGAGGAACTTGCCGCAGAGTACGATGGCAAGATCCAGGTCGCGAAGCTGAATATCGACGAGAACCCGATGACCCCGTCGAAATACGGCATCCGCGGGATCCCGACGCTGATGATGTTCAAGGGCGGCGAGCTGGTGGACAAGAAGATCGGCGCCGATTCGAAGCGCGGCATCGCAGGCTGGATCGAAGACCAGATGTGAGGCGTCCGTCAGCGCTGTCAGCGATGGCGATGAGAGGCCTGGACGCGTGACAGCGCCCGGGCCTTTATCTTCCTACCTCAGCCCCCAAGACGGCGCCGGCCAAGTACAGCGACCCGCAGACCAGGACATCGTCGCCCGTCTCGGACGCCCCGGCCACGGCGCGCATGGCCTCAGTCAATCCGCCGGTCGGCGTGGCTTTCAGGCCGGCGCCCGAGAATGCCTCGGCAAGCGTCTCGGCTGAGAGGCTGGCCGGCGCATCTGGGATCGTGACGGTCGCCGCCTGAGCGACCAGCGGCGCCAGCGGGGCCGCGAAGCGTCCGGCGTCCTTGGTGTCGAGCATGCCGGCGACGACCCGCAGTCGACCGTCACCGCCGCCCTGCCGGCTGGCAAAGTGCGTTGCCAGTGCTTGGCCCGCGGCGGGATTGTGTCCGCCATCCAGCCACAGCGTCACCCCCTCTGGCATCATCGCGGCGAAGGGGCCTTCGGTCAGGCGCTGCAGGCGCCCGGGCCACGTGGCCCCGCTGACGGCGCCCTGCGGTGAGCCCGCTTTCAGCAGGTTGAGCGCCGCCAGTGCCGTGCCGGCGTTCTGGACCTGATGGCTGCCAGGCAGCGCGGGGCGCGGCAGATCGAGGCTGTCGGTACCCATCTCGAAGCGCATGCCCTCGGCCGTTTCGCGGATCCGCCAATCGCGTCCGGCGATGCTGAGCGGCGCACCGACCTCGGCCGCGCGCGCCTGGATCACCGCCATCGCTTCGGGCGTCTGGGTGGCGATCACGGCCGGGACGCCGAGCTTCAGGATGCCCGCCTTCTCGCCGGCGATCGCGGCGAGGGTGTCGCCGAGATACGCCTCGTGATCCATCGAGACAGGGGTAATCACGCTGAGGCGGGGCAGCACCACATTGGTCGCGTCCAGCCGACCCCCGAGGCCGACTTCCAGCAGGGTCCAGTCGGCCTGCGTCTCAGACATAGCGACAAGCGCCGCGACCGTCGTGATCTCGAAATAGGTGATCTGTTCCGGTCCGTTGGCGGCCTCGCACCGCTCCAACAGCGCCATGAGCGCCGGCTCCTCGATCAGCGTGCCGGCGAGCCTGATGCGTTCGTGAAAGCGGACGAGATGCGGCGAGGTATAGGCGTGCACGCGCTGCCCCCCGGCCTCGAGCCCCGCGCGCAGCATTGCCACGGTCGAGCCCTTGCCGTTCGTGCCCGCGACATGGACGACGGGGGGCAGCCGGTCCTGCGGGTCGCCCATGCGCGCCAGCAGCCGCCATACCCGGTCCAGCGTCAGGTCGATGATCTTCGGATGCAGCGCCATCAGCCGCGTCAGCACCGCATCGCTGCCGCCCGCGGTCAAAGGCGCCAGCGCAGCGCCCGGGGGCCCCTGGCTCATGGCAGGCCGGCGCTTTCGCCGGCCAGCGTGCCCCTGATGGGCGAGGGCAGCGACAGCAGCAGGCGCAGCATCGACCCCAGCTCCTCGCGCAGCTTGGCGCGCGGGATGACCGCGTCGATCATGCCGTGGTCCAGCAGATACTCGGCGCGTTGGAAGCCCTCGGGCAGCTTCTCGCCGATCGTGTCCTCGATCACCCGCGGGCCGGCAAAGCAGATCAGGGCGCCGGGCTCAGCCACCTGAATATCGCCCAGCATGGCATAGCTCGCCGTCACGCCGCCGGTCGTCGGGTTCGTCAGCACCACGACATAGGGCAGGCCGGCCTCGTGCAGTTGCTGCACCGCCAGCGTGCTGCGCGGCATCTGCATCAGGCTCAAGATCCCTTCCTGCATGCGCGCACCGCCGGCGGCGGCAAACACGATCACCGGCGCACGCAGGCTCACCGCGGTCTCGCTTGCCGCGATCAGCGCATTGCCGACCGCCATGCCCATCGAGCCGCCCATGAAGCGGAAGTCCTGCGCCGCGGCGACGACATCCAGGCCGAACAGCGCGCCCTTGGCCACCAGCATCGCGTCATCTTCGCCGGTCTTGCGCCGCGCGTCGCGCAGGCGGTCGACATACCGCTTCTCGTCGCGGAAATGCAGCGGGTCGGGCAGCGCCTCGGGCACCGCGATCTCGGTCCAGGCGCCATGGTCGAAGAAGGCGTCGAACCGGTCGCGCGGCGCGATGGCGTGGTGATGCCCGCAGCCCGTGCAGACGTTCAGCGCGCCGAAATAGTCGCGGTGGAACAGCATCTGCCCGCAGCCATCGCATTTCAGCCAGAGGTTCTCCGGCATCTCGCGGCGCTGGAAGAACGACTTGATCTTCGGCGGGACGTAGTCGGTGATCCAGTTCATCTGTCAGCCCTTGGCCCGGGCGGATGCCGGTCGGTCCATGCGGGATGGCAGAGGCCCGGCGCGGCATCGCGGTCGCGGACAGGTAGATCGGGCCGACGCCCCGCGCAATCGCTGTCGGGGCGGTCCGGGAGAGGCGCGTCCCGCTTATGCGGCGACAAATGTCCCCGGTTCAGGCGACGCGCTTGCGATGCAGGAAAAGGATGCCGGCTGCACCGGCCAGCAGCCACATCGAGCCCGGTAGCGGCACCGGCGTGGACGGTGTCGAGGGCGAGAAGGCCAGCGTCTCGATCCCGCCGGAGATACCGTTGAGCGTGATCGTGAAGGTCCGCAGCCGCTCGACAAGGTTGCCGAGGGCGGCGAGGTCGAAGATCTTCTCGGAATTGTCGCCGGTCGCGTTGGTCGCGGCGAAGATCACGCTCGGATCGGCCAGGTCGATCGAGTCGGCCACCCGGCCGTCGGCATAGGTGAAGCTCAGCACCACCTGATCCAGGTTGCCGCCCGTGTCCCCGTCCGATTCCTCGAAATCGATCAGTGCCAAGGTTTCGAGATCGACACCCTCGGAGAAGCGCGACGGCAGGAAGTTGTAGGTGACGCTGTTGTTGTTAGTACCACCGGCCGCGTCGTCGGCCCGCGAATACCCCTGCGGATTGTTGGCAGCCGCGGGGGCGCCAGGGCCGAAAGTCGGCGAGCCCGGGGCCGGCGTGAGCGCCGTGACGATGTTGTTGTTGGCGTTGTTCTGCTGTTCCTGGAAAATCAGGATGCGGTTGCGGGGGGTCGAGCCCAGGTTGGGCCCGGTCGCGAGATCCTCGTCGCCGCCGGTGCAGCTCGCCAATCCACCGGGCTGGCCGTTGTCACCGCAGTTCGATTCGTAGAGCACCGCGCCTAGCGCATTGCCGGCGAGGTTCACGGTGAACTCGACGCCAAACTCGTCCACGAACAGGCCGCGGTCGCCGCCGCTATCGGCGACGATCTCGCCGTTGACGGTCTCGCGGACGGTCAGCACTGGGTTGCCGCCGCCGTCGGTCGCCGGCAGGCCGATGAAGGCGCGGTCGAAATCCAGCGCAAACGTCGCCGCATTCGCCGGCAAACCGAGCGCGCAGATAGCAGCAGCGAGCAGATAACGCGGTGCCACGGCATTCCCCTTGTCCCCAAACGGTTACTGCGCGCCGTCTGTGGCGAAGAAAAGGCGGGGTGGCGGCGATCTGCGCACCGTACCGCAATCGGTCGCCTTGCGGCTTTTCGGGCACGTTGCGGGCGAAGGTGACCTGGCGTTAGCACCGCTGTCGACGGTCAGCCGCCATGGGCGCCGCGGGCCAGCGCGCTGACGAAATGCAGCACCTCGCTGGTCGGCTTGCCGCTGCCGATCTGTTTGACGATGGCCGAGCCGACGACAACGCCGTCGGCGACCTTCGCCATCTCGGCCGCAGCCTCGGGCGTATTGATGCCGAAGCCGACGCAGACGGGCAGGTTCGAGGCGGCGCGGATGCGGGCCACGTCTGGCGCCACACGCCCGGCATTGGCCTCGGCCGCACCAGTTATGCCCGTGATCGAGACGTAGTAGACGAAGCCGCCCGTATTCGCGACGACGGCGGGCAGGCGGCGGTCGTCGGTGGTCGGTGTGGCAAGGCGGACGAACTCGATGCCGCGGGCACGGGCCGGAAGGCAGAGCTCATCGTCCTCCTCGGGTGGCAGGTCGACCACGATCAGGCCGTCGACGCCCGCGGCCTTCGCCTCGTCCAGGAACCGCGCGACGCCGTGGCTGTAGATCGGGTTGTAGTAGCCCATGATGACGATCGGCGTGGTGTCGTCTCCCTCGCGGAACGCCCTTACCGTCGCCAGCGTCTTGTCGAGCGTCATGCCGCCGGCAAGCGCCCGCTGGCCTGCCGCCTGGATCACGGGCCCGTCCGCCATCGGATCGGTGAAGGGCAGGCCGAGCTCGATAAGGTCGACACCGGCGGCAGGCAGGCCCCGCATGATCTCCAGCGCCGTCGCCTCGTCCGGGTCACCCGCCATGATGTAGCTGACGAAGGCGGCCCGGCCCTCGCCCTTGAGGCGCTGGAACGTGGCGTCGATGCGCGACATGGGCGGATCTCCGGCGTGTCGAAAACGGTTGGCGCGTGATGCGAAAGCGGGGCTTCGGGGTCAAGGCCCGGTCTGCCGGGTCCCAAGGGCTGGCGCATGGGCAGTGGGCCGCCTTTGCGTCGAGACGCTGTATCGACGGTTGGCGGCGTCTCTGTAACGTAGACCCCAGCCAGCCGCGCCAACGGGCTGTAGGGAGCTGCCGCGAGACAAGCGGGCACGACGGCCACGCGCTGGGATGCAGCCAGATGGACATCGCGCAGCCCCACCTGGAGCAGGGCCGCGCTGTTTCCTGATGCTGTGGGCCCTGGCGCGCCGCGATCGCCGCGACGCTGACGCGTTTTATGGCCAGTCCGACAGCGCGGGCTTAGTCGTCCTTGCGGTAGTACTTCTTCTCGCGCGGCTTGCCGTCCCAGCCGGTCTTGCGCGGAGGACGGTCGCCACCCCGATCGTCCCGATAGCTGCGGCCGCCGTCACGATAGTCGTCGCGCCCGCCCCGGTCGCCGCCCCGGTCGCCCCCTCGGTCACCACCGCGGTCGTTCGAGTAGCGTCCGCCATAGGGCCGGCCACCGCCGCGGTCGTCGCGGTCGTCCCGGTCGCGATGGCCATAGCCACCCCGGTCGCCGCCCCGATCACCGCTCCGGTCACCACCCCGATCACCGCGGTCGTTATGGCGCGGGCCGCCGCCGTGGCGGTTGCCGCCGTCCTCGCGGACTTCCCACTTGTTCAGGAGGCGGGTGTCGAAACTGTCCCGGCCGATGACGCCCTCGTGGCACCAAACGACCTCGACCTTGTCCTCGGCGCTGGCCTCGACCGTCATGCGCATCGAGCCCGACTTGAGGACCACGAGGTCCCCGATCTCATACGTCGCCATAGCGGCGATCCTTTCGTCGCCCGGGCCTGCAACCCTGAGCATCCTATTGTCCGGCTGCCTGCCGGTCGGTCTCGCCGGTCACAGACCCGGCCGTCCCGCCTGTCGCGGGGCCCCCAGAAGAGGGGAGACGCGGACTTAGAAGGCGGGCACCACGCTGGCAAGCCCCGTGGTCGCGGGACCTGCCTTGCGCCAGCTACATCTCGGCGCCAAGGGCGTCGGCCACCGTGAAGATGTCCTTGTCGCCGCGCCCGCACATGTTCATCACCAAGACATGGTCGGCGGGCAGCGTCGGCGCCAGCTTCACGACATGGGCCAGTGCGTGGCTCGGCTCCAGCGCGGGGATGATCCCCTCGGTCCGGCAGCAGAGCTGGAAGGCCGCCAGCGCCTCGTCATCGGTCACGCTGACATACTCAACCCGGCCGATGTCGTGCAGCCAGGCATGCTCGGGCCCGATGCCGGGATAGTCTAGGCCGGCCGAGATCGAGTGACCCTCGAGGATCTGACCATCGTCGTCCTGCAGCAGATAGGTGCGGTTGCCGTGCAGCACGCCGGGGCGCCCGCCGGTCAGGCTGGCGGCGTGCTCCATCCGGTCGTCGACGCCGTGTCCACCGGCCTCGACCCCGATGATGCGCACGTCCCGGTCGTCCAGGAACGGGTGGAACAGGCCCATGGCGTTCGAGCCGCCGCCGATGCAGGCGATCAGGCTGTCGGGCAGGCGTCCCTCGGCGGCCATGATCTGCTCGCGCGTCTCGCGTCCGATGATCGACTGGAAGTCGCGCACCATCGCGGGATAGGGGTGCGGGCCTGCCACCGTGCCGATGCAGTAGAAGGTGCTGTCGACATTGGTGACCCAGTCGCGCAGCGCCTCGTTCATCGCGTCCTTCAGGGTGGCCCGGCCCGAGGTCACCGGCACGACCGTGGCGCCGAGCAGCTTCATGCGGAACACGTTCGGCTTCTGGCGCTCGACATCCGTGGCGCCCATGAAGACGATGCATTCCAGCCCGAACTTGGCGCAGACCGTTGCGGTGGCGACGCCGTGCTGGCCGGCGCCCGTCTCGGCGATGATCCGCTTCTTGCCCATGCGCCTGGCGAGCAGGATCTGGCCCAGCACGTTGTTGATCTTGTGCGCGCCGGTGTGGTTCAGCTCGTCGCGCTTGAGGTAGATCCGGGCGCCGCCGAACTCCTCGGTCAGGCGGGGCGCGAAGTAGAGCGGGCTTGGACGGCCGACATAATGCGTCCACAGATCGTTCATCTCGGCCCAGAAGTCGGGGTCGTCCTTCGCCCGGGCATACTCCGCCTCCAGATCCAGGATCAGCGGCATCAACGTCTCGGAGACGAAGCGACCGCCGAACAGGCCGAAGCGCCCCTTCTCGTCGGGGCCGGTGCGGAAGCTGTTGGGTGCGGCGTCGTTCATTGGCTCACTCCAGCGCGGTCCCGACTGATCTACGCCCTCGCCCGTCGTCTTGTCGATGGCGGGCGGGCGCGGCATGGCGGCCCGGCGCGGCCCCGCCTCAGGCGACGGCGTCGATGAAGGCGCGGATCTTGGCGGGGTCTTTCTCGCCCGGCGCGCTCTCGACACCGCTTGAGGTGTCGAGCTGGCGGGCGCCGGTCCGCGCCACAGCCTCGGCCGCGTTGTCGGGCGTCAGGCCGCCGGCCAGAAGCCACGGCAGCGGCAGGCGCCGGCCCGCCAGCAGCGACCAGTCGAAGGCCAGACCGTTCCCGCCCGGCAGCGTCGCGCCGGCGGGCGGCTTGGCGTCGATCAGCAGCTGATCGGCGACACCGGCATAGGCGCCGACGGCGTCCAGATCCTCTGCCGCGCGCACACCGATGGCCTTCATCACCGGCAGGCCATGGGTCGCCCGCAGCGCTGCCACCCGATCCGGCGCCTCGCGGCCGTGAAGCTGCAGCATGTCGAGCGGCACGATCGAGAGGGTCTCGCGTAGCAGATCGTCGGTGGGGTCAACGAACAGGCCGACCTTGACGACGCCAGGGTGAGTGGCGAGCGCGGCCTCGCGCGCCGCCTTTGCCGACAGGGCCCGCTGCGACGGGGGAAAGAAGACGAAGCCGACATAGGCCGCGCCGGCGTCGCAGGCGTCGTCCACCGCCCGGGCCGTCGTCAGCCCGCAGATCTTCACCCGCACGAGGCCATCGCCTGTGCGCGCTGGCACGGGCTGCGACAGATCTGCTGCCTGAACCGTCATCGGGCTGCGCTACGCTGCGTTCCCAGACGGGTCAAGCGGGCTGCAGCAGCTCGGCAGGTGTTCGCTGGTCTCCGCCTTCCACGACCCGGCGCTTATTGCGCGGCGATGCGCGGCAGGTCTTCCTTGGGGTCGGACAGCTTGGTCTTCAGGCGGGCGTTCTCGGCCTTCAGCTGCGCCACCTCGCGACCGCGGTTGGCCGCCTCGACGCGATGCTTGCTCTCGCGCACCCATTCGAACACCTCGCCGATCACGAAGCCCAGCACCATCGCCGCCAGGATCACGACCGACAGCGGCATGTCAGGCAGCGCCGGTGCATTGCCGGTTACGCTCTCGGGCAAGAGGCGCAGGGTCACCGGTTCCATGTTCGCGACGCCCAGAACGACCAGACTGACGGCGATGGCCAAGACCACGGCGAGACGGACGAGGCGAAAGATCAGCATGGGTCTCTCCCGGATGTTGGACAATCGTGAGGGCGGCGCGGCCGGTGAGGCGCGCTTTCGGTGATAGCCTCAGTCTTCCTCGTTGTCGTGCCCGTTGTTCATGCGCTCTCGCATATCCTTGCCCGCCTTGAAGAACGGGACGCGCTTTTCCGGCACGGGCACGCTCGCCCCCGTGCGCGGATTTCGCCCCATGCGGGCGTCGCGGGTCTTCACCGAAAAGGCGCCGAAACCGCGTAGTTCCACGCGGTCGCCACGCTCCAGCGCTGAGGTGATTTCCTCGAAAACCGTCGAGACGATCCGCTCCACGTCGCGCTGATAGAGGTGCTGGTGCTCCTCCGCTATCTTCTGAACCAGCTCTGATTTGATCATCGGGCCCTCCCCGCCGCCCGCAAGGGCTGCATTGGCGCACTTATGGGTGCGCGCTACGGCGCGGTGCTGGCAGCGTGGCGCTGCCGATCCCCGCCGTTTTTTCGAAACCGAAGTCTTGGCGCGGGGTTACAGGAGCGTCAACTGCACCAAGGCGTCGACGACCGATTGTTTCGTAAACGGTTGATCCAGCGTCAATACATGATCGCCATCAGGCGGAAACCGGGGCTGAGCCGGTCCGCCGCAGGGGCTACTGTGCTTGCAATAAGGCGGTCGATGCCGCTGGCCTCGGCCATGGCACGCAGCGGCCAGGGCAGGTCATCGTCGCCCCACTTGCGGGCGCGCCGGTTGAGTGACGGATCGATGCCGTGCGCTTCCTCCAGCCAGGCATCGACCTCCTCGTCCTCGCCGATGGCGTCGATCAGGCCCAGCGACTTGGCAAGCCGCCCGGTATGGACGCGGCCATCGGCGACGGCGTCGAGCGCCTCGCCCTCCAGCCCCCGCCGCTCGCCGACGAGGTTGCGGAACCACTGGTAGCTGTCATCGATCAGACGCCGCTGTTCGTCCAGCGCGCCGGGTGCCGGTTCTGTCAGGAAACCCGGCTCGGCCTTGAGGGGCGATGATTTCACCTTGATGACGCTGATGCCGTTCTGGGCCAGGAACTCCGAGATGTTGGGCCCCTCGGCGACCACGCCGATCGATCCGGTGATGGTGTTGGAGCGCGCGACGATGTAGTCGGCGCCGATCGAGGCAATGTAGCCGCCAGACGCCGCGACATCGATCATCTGCGCCGCAACCGGCTTGTTGGCGGCGATGGTCCGCAGGTCCTCGTAGAGTTCCTCTGATCCGGTGACCGTGCCGCCGGGCGAGGAGACGCGGACGACCACCGCCTTCACGGCGTTCTCGTCGGCGAGCTTCTCAAGCATGTCCGAGCGTTCCTTGTCGGACAGGATCATACCGGTGATGCTGACCACGGCCACGTGGTCGCCGCCCCCGCTTGGGCCGCCGAGCCGGCCGCCCGTCGCGACGGCGATGACGGTGATCAGCGCGCCGATGCCGGCCACGATGGCGAGGATGCGCCATATCGCGAGGCGCCGGCGCATCTGGCGTCGCTCGATGATGAGGTCAGCGGTCGCAGTCATGCGGTCCCCCCGAAGCGCAGATCAAACTCGACTGATGTGCCTCTCGCCTAGCCGCTCGTGGCTCGGCCGTCGAGGGCCAAGGACGTCGCGCCGGCGGGTTGAGGGCTCAGTGGCAACCGGCGGTTGGGCACAAAAGCGACGCGCCACCGCATGGGTTGCGGTGGCGCGTGCGTTGGTGACTTTCAGGCTGTCCCGGCTAGTGTCGCCGGTCAGTCCTTGCCCTGGTTCTTGAGGGCCGCGCCCAGGATGTCGCCGAGCGATGCGCCCGAGTCGGACGAGCCGTACTGCTCGACGGCCTCCTTCTCCTCCGCGACCTCGCGGGCCTTGATCGACAGGTTGACCCGGCGCGCCGCCTTGTCGACCGCGGTCACCTTCGCGTCGATCCGGTCGCCGACCGAGAAGCGGTCGGGCCGCTGGTCCTGGCGATCGCGGGCAAGGTCGGAGCGGCGGATGAAGGACTTCATGCCCTCGACCTCCACCTCGACCCCGCCATCCTCGATCGCGGTGACAGTGCAGGTCACCACCGCGCCACGCTTGATGCCTTTGGTCGCCTCGGCGAAGGGGTCGCCCTCGAGCTGCTTGATGCCGAGCGAGATGCGCTCCTTCTCGGTATCGACGTCCAGCACGACGGCGCGGACCATGTCGCCCTTCTTGAAGTCTTGGATCGCCTCTTCGCCCGAGCGGTCCCACGACATGTCGGACAGGTGCACCATGCCGTCGATGTCGCCCTCCAGCCCGATGAACAGGCCGAACTCGGTGATGTTCTTGACCTCGCCCTCGACCTCGGTGCCCGAGGGGAAGTTGGCG
>JBCCSW010000002.1:0-36353 GCA_039199465.1 Pseudomonadota bacterium | reverse complement strand
TTCTACGGCGTCGACACGCCCAACCGCTCGAAACTGCTGGCCGCACGCATGACGGTCGAAGAAATCCGCGACCATCTCGGCGTCGACAGCCTGCAGTTCGTCTCGCTGAACGGTCTCTACCGCGCCTCGGGCGTCGAGGGCGGGCGGTCAGAGAGCGATCCCAAGTTCTGTGACGCCTGCTTCTCGGGCGACTATCCGGTCAGGCCGACCGACGCCGTCGCAAAGGGGGCGCTGACCGGGGTCGATGCCCCGCCCGTCCGCAAAGGCGAGATCGTGCGCGCCTAGCGTTCACCGTTGCGCCCGCTGCGCCTGTCGCGCCGGTCCAGCCGCGACTTGTACTCGACCCCCACCAGCAACGCGACGAACAGGCCGCCGCCTACCGGCCGCACGAGACCTGCAGCCCATGCGGGCCCGAGCGCCATCACCATGTCGAGGAGCGGGACCATAGCCCCCTCTGCTAGCATCGGTTGTTCATCATAACCTAAACCGCCGGCGGCCGTCTTCCCCTGCAGCTCGCGATGGCCTATGGCCGCGCGGATGAGCGAGACGCCCGATTTGCAGGACCGCGTCGCCCTGGTGACCGGGGCGACCCGCGGCTTCGGCTTCGCCACCGCACGGGCCCTGGCCGCCGCCGGGGCCCACGTGATCGCCGTCGGGCGGACCGTCGGCGGGCTGGAAGACCTGGACAACCACATCAAGCAGCGTGGCGGCACGGCGACGCTGGTGCCGCTGGATGTCACCGATGACCCCGGCCTGATGCGCCTGGGCGGCGCGGTCTACGACCGCTTCGGCCGCGTCGATCTCTGGCTGCACACGGCGGCGCATGCACCCTTCCTGTCGCGCGCCGCGATGATCAGCGAGAAGGATCTCGACGCCACGCTGGCCCTGAACCTGCGCGCCTATCAGCGGCTGATCCGCTGCGTCGATCCGCTGCTCCGCCTCGCGCCCGCGCATCGCGGCCGGGCGTTGATCGCGACCGAAGATCGCATCGGCCAGCCGTTCTGGGGCCTCTACGCCGCCGCCAAGGCCGCGCAGTCGGTGCTGACCCGCGCCTGGGCCGAGGAGACGCGCGCAGAGTTCACCGTGGCCGAGATCGTGCCCCCCGAGATGCCGACGGCGCTGCGCGGCCGGTTCTACCCCTCGCCCGAGCGCGACAAGCTCGCCACCATCGATGCCGCAGCCGAAGCGCTGCTGCTGCGGCTTTCCGATCCCATCTCTCCCGGCGAACGCATCGTCCTGATGCCGAACACAGGGGAAGGCGCTTGACCCCGACCCGGATCCGCGGGATTTCTCGCAGGCGGGTGATCTTGGTGGGGCAGCATCACGCGCGTGCGTTTTCCTCTGAGTAACCGTGTCTTGCACGCTGCCTTTGATGTTCGCGGGGCAGCGTTATGCGCATCTTCAAGCACTTCCTGACGGCGATCGTGGTCGCGCTGCTGCTGGGCGGCGGGGTGCTGTCACTGACTGCCGCGATCCATCCCGATCCAAAGGCCATGGCGGGCTGGGTCTTCTCAGGCCAGCTGAGCCCCGTGGGCGATGCGATCTTCGACTGGGCGGCGGGCCTGTCGCGCGCGCTGCCGGTCCTGGAGTATATCGGCATCGGATCGCTGGTGATCGGGGGCATTTGCCTCGGCCACTGGATCGCCTGCCAGCTGCTGCGGCCCGCGCCCATCGCACGCACGCCGGACGGCCTGCCCGATCCCGACGCGCGACGCCCCAGCATGGGCGTCCCGCCCTGGCTCGTGACCATCGCAGGCGTCGCCCTGCTAGGCTTTGGCGGCAAGCTCTACGGCGACTATCGCGTGGCGATGGCCAACGATTTCGGCGCGCCCAAGGTGGTGGCCGAGGCGACGGCGCAGTTCGAAGCGGCACGCAGCGCGACAGAGGCCGAGGAGACGCCCGCGGTTTCCACCGGCGGGCCGGCCCCGGTGCCGACGCCGCGTACCACGCCCGCACCCACAGCCGCGGCGGAGACGGTCGAGGGATCGGGCTTCGTGCCCACGGTCGAGAGCTTCGAGGCCGCCCGCCAGCCGGTCATGGCGCTCGGCGCCGTCACCGTGTTCGGCGCTTTCCTGTTCGGCTTCTCGATCGGCCAGCGCCGCATGCGGTATCAGTTCGCGATGGGCGACGGCTCGCTGGCCGATGTGCAGGCGGCCGAACTGCTTGCCCGCCGGGCCGAGACCGGAAAGGGCATGGAGAACTATGCCGGCCAGATCCCCGGGTTGAAGATCGGCGACCGGGAAGGCAACTACAACGCTCGAGAGAAGCGCGCCGAGATCATCCGGAAGCTGGAAGCCCGCATGCCCGACGACAGCCGCGGCCGGCGCAAGCGCCGCGCGACGGCCTGAGCGGGGTATGCGCGCGCGTCTAAAGACCGGGATGAGTGGCGGTCTGCGAAACGGCACGCCCGCTCAGCCCTTGTCGTAGGGGTTCTCGCGCTTTCGCAAATCCAGACGGATCGGCACACCCGCCAGGCCGAAATCGCGCCTCAGACCGTTGACCAGATAGCGCAGATAGGCGTCGGGCAGGTCGTCGGGGCGCGAGCAGAAGGCGACAAAGCTCGGCGGTCTGGCCTTTACCTGCGTCATGAACCGGATGCGGATGCGCCGGCCACCGGGGGCGGGCGGCGGGTGCGCCTGCAGCATCAACTGCAGCCAATCGTTCAGCTTCGCCGTTGGCACGCGGGTGTTCCAGATGCGGTGCTGGCGCTCGACTGTGCCCTGCAACCGGTCGAGCCCGCGATCCTGCACGGCCGAGACGGTGACCAGCGGCGTGCCGGCAAGCTGCGGCAACAGCCGACCGGCCTTCTCGTGCAGGTCCTTCAGCGCCTGCTGACGGTTCTCGACCAGGTCCCATTTGCTGATGGCGAAGACGACGGCGCGGCCCTCGCGCTCGGCCAGGTCGGCAAGGCGCAGATCCTGCGTCTCGAAGGCGTTGTCGGCGTCCATCAGCAGGATCACGACCTCGGCGAAGCGGATCGCACGCAGGGCATCGCCGGCCGACAGCTTTTCCAGCTTCTCCTGAACACGGGCCTTCTTGCGCAGGCCCGCCGTGTCGAAGATGCGGAAGGCACGACCCTCCCAGGTGGCGTCGACGGCGATGGCGTCACGCGTGATCCCGGCCTCGGGTCCGGTCAGCAGCCGCTCGTCGCCCAGGATCGCGTTGATCAGCGTCGACTTTCCGGCGTTCGGCCGGCCCATCACCGCGATCTGGATCGGCCTGTCGTCGTCGGCATCGGCATGGTCCGCCATCGCGGCCGCCAGCGCACGCTCATCGAAGCGGCGGACATGCGGCGCGATCGCGGCGTAGAGATCGCCCATGCCCTCGCCATGCTCGGCCGAGATCGCGATCGGCTCGCCGAGACCCAGCTCGAACGCCTCATAGAGACCGCCATCCGCGGCCCTGCCCTCCACCTTGTTGGCGGCGAGCAGCACGTCATGGCCGCCCTTGCGCAGGATCTCGGCGAAGATCCGGTCGACCGGCGTGACGCCGGCGCGCGCGTCGATGACGAACAGGCAGAGATCGGCCTCGCTGACCGCCCGCTCGGTCAGCCGGCGCATGCGGCCGGGCAGGCTGTCGTCGGTCGTGTCCTCGAGCCCCGCGGTGTCGATCACGCGCAGGTCAAGATCGCCGAGCCGGGCCGCACCCTCGCGCAGGTCGCGCGTCACGCCGGGGCGGTCGTCGACCAGCGCCAGGCGCTTGCCGACCAGCCGGTTGAACAGCGTGGACTTGCCGACATTGGGCCGGCCGATGATGGCGAGGGTCAGCGGCATGGCCGGGCGCATAGCCCCGGCCAGGGCCCGGCGCAAGCCACTCCGTCGCCCGTCGCCGTCGCGGCGCGCGGGGCGCGGTCTCGCTCAGCGATAGGCTTCGATATCGCCGTCGTCGGTCAGCACGTACAGGAAGTCGCCCGCGACCACCGGACCGGTGATCGAGCCGTCGCCGAGCTCCACCACATCGACCGGCACGCCGGTCTCGGCATCGAAGCGCAGCAGTTCGCCGAGGCTGGAGGTCACCAAGACGCCGCCCTGGACCAGCACCGGGCCGGAATAGGTGATCGGATCCTCGCGGTCTTCCTCGTCCTCGAAGCGCGGCAGCTGCGCGCCCCAGACCGTCGAGCCCGTGGCGGTGTCGAGGCGGACGAGCTGCGCCGTATCGGTGACCAGAAACAGCGAGCTGTCGGCCCCCCAGATCGGTCCGACCGCGCCGATCGACCGGGTCCAGGCCCGTCTGCCGGTCGAGCTCTGCACCGCTGCTAACCGCCCTGCTTGGTTGGCGGCGACGACGAGGCCGCCGATGATCACCGGATCACCCGTCACGTCCGAGATCTGGCCGCGCGCCAGACCCCGCGCGCCGCCCGAGAGCACCGAGCCCCAGAAGCGCTGCCCGGTCAGCCGGTCCACCGCGACGATCTCGCCCGAGCCGAAGGGCAGGATCGCACCGGTGCGGGTGATCGCCGGGCTTGCGCCGCCCAGCACGCCGGCCTCGGAGTTGAGCCCCTGCGAGCGCCACTGGATCGCGCCGTCCGCGGTCGAGAGGCCGAAGGCGATGTTGTTGCGCGCCACCGCGATCAGCAGGTCGCCGTCGACCGCAGGCGCCGCGCGGATCGGTGCGCCAAGGCTGACGCGCCACAGGATCTCGCCCGTGTCGGCATTGAGCGCCAGCGCCTCGCCGAAGCCGGTGCTGGCGAAGACGCGGCCGTCCGACCAGGCGAGGCCACCGCCGAAGCCGTTCTCGCTATCCTCGCCCTCGGGCGTGAGATCGGTCGACCAGACCTCGTCGCCCGACGTTGCCGAAAGCGCGGTCACCTGCGCCGCTGCGTCGAGCGCGAAGATCCGTCCCTCGGCCACCACCGGGGCGCTGGTGATCGCACCGTCACTGCTCGAGCCATCGCCGATATCCGCCTGCCACGCCTCGCTTAGCGTGACCGGGCCCGCGAGATGGCCGCCATTGTGCGTGGCGACCGCGCCGGTCTGGGTCCAATCGTCCAACCGCCGCGGCGCGGGCAGCGCCTGGCCGGGCACCGTGTTCACGGTCTCGGTGGCAATCGTCGCGACCCGGTCGCGAACGCGGATACGCTCACCCTCCAGCCGCTCATCATCCTCGAACAGGCTGCATCCTGTCAGTGTCGCCAACGCCGCGACCAGGGCGACGCGCAGCCCCCGCCGCGTGGCGAGCGCATCCCCGAAACCGCCCGCCAGACCTGCCGCACGGCGCTCGCGCGGGCGCGAAGGGGCCAGAGCGTCCACCATCTCTCTCACTCCTCGCCGGCCGGCGCCGGCAGTACTCGGATCAGTGCCTCGGCACGGTTGCGCGTCTGATCATCCGGCGCCGCCTCGACCAGGATGACCGCCAGATCCTCGCGCGCGCCGGCCATGTCGCCAGTGTTCAACCGCAAGGCCGCGCGCATCTCCAGCGCCAGCATGCGATACGGCCCCCCGCCGATCACCAGGCTGTCCACGATCCCGACCGCCCGCTCGCCATTGCCGATGCGCGCATCCAGCCGCGCCCCCTCGAGCTGCGCAAGCTCGGCATAGCGCAGCGGCGTCGCGCCGTCGTTTGCGATCGCATAGAACGCGTCGGCCGCGGCCTCCATGGCGCCCTCGGCCGCCAGGCGCCGTGCCTCCATGAAGCGCGCAAGCAGCGCCGCCTCGCCGGTGATGCGCGAGGTCACGCCCGCCAGTGTCGCGGCATCGGCGTCCTGTGCCTCGACCATCAGACGGCCGTTGGCGACCGCCTCGGCGCGCCGCTGGCTATCGAGCCAGGCCACCACCGCCGAGGCACCGACCAGCCCGATCACGCCCGCCACGGCGAACGGGGCATATTTCTTCAGCTGCTTGGAGAGGCGCTCCTGGCGGACCTCCTCGGCCACCTCGCGGATAAAGCTATCGCTTTCGTCGTTGCTCATGCCCCTCGGCCCGGTCGCCCGCCGTTATGTCGTGGACGGGTGGCTTAGCAGTGCGCCGCCCAACGCGGAAGACCGGCCGAACCGACGCCCGAGCGCCGGCCCTGAGGGCGGCATCACTTCTGCTTGTAGGTGTGTTCCTCGCCCGGGAAGCTGCGCGCGCGCACCTCCTCGGCGTATTGGCCGATGGCCGCGCGCATCATCTCCTCCATGGTCCCGTAGCGCTTCACGAATGTCGGCACGCGCGGCATCAGGCCGACCATGTCCTCGAACACCAGGATCTGACCGTCGCAGGCGGCGCTCGCGCCGATGCCGATCGTCGGCACGCCGACGCTGTCGGTGATCCGGCGCGCCAGCGGCTCAGCCACACCCTCGACCACCATGGAGAAGGCGCCAGCCTCCTCCACCGCCTTGGCATCCGCGATCACCGGCTCGAAAGCGGCCGCATCGCGCACCGCCTTGAAGCCGCCCTCGGTGTTCATCGCCTGCGGCATCAGCCCGACATGGCCCATCACCGGGATGCCGCGCCGGGTCAGGTGCCGGATCACCGGCGCCATCTCTATGCCACCCTCCAGCTTGACCGCATGGCAGCCGGTCTCCTTCACGACGCGGGCGGCGTTGCGAAAGGCGACCTCCGGGCTCTCCTCGAAACTGCCGAAGGGCATGTCGACCACGACGATCGCGGTCTCGGCCCCGCGTACAACGGCCTGGCCGTGCATGATCATATGGTCCAGCGTCACGCCCAGCGTGTTCGGCATGCCGTGGATCACCATGCCCAGGCTGTCGCCCACCAGCAGCAGATCGCAGACCGCGTCGCACATCCGCGCCACATGGGCGGTGTAAGAGGTCAGGCAGACCAGCGGCTCGCCCCCCTTCCGGGCGGTAAAGGCCGGCACCGTCATACGCTTTTTCGCCGGCGCGCCGCCCGGATCGGCGATCGCTGATTTCTTCGATATCGTCGAACGCGTGGACATCGGGCTGGCACCTCGGGCTGGACTGGCCGACCAGTCCTAACCAGTGCGCGGCGGTGGCGAAACCGTCACGGCATGATCGTTCCGGCTGTCATGCGTCGTTGACAGGTAACACCGGCTTCCTAACCAGACAGCGACACCTTATCCTCATGTCATGCGTCGGAATTTCGGTTGCACGCGTTATGTGTACTGGTCAGGACCGATGCTGTAGGAGAGCGCATGCGCCTGGGTTCGATAGCGCTGGCGGCCGCCGTGATTGCGGGTCTGTCGTGGTGGTTCCTGCTCCGCCATGGCGACGGCGTGCCGGTTGCCATGGCACCCGCCACCACCGACAGCGCGACGCCGTCGGCGGGCGCCGGGCGGGGCACGGGGCCGGTGCGCGTGATGACCATGCTCAGCCGGGCCGAACCGACCACCGCCGAGATGCGGCTGCGCGGGCGCACCAAGCCCAATCGCGAGGTGGTCGTGCGCGCCGAGACCGACGGCCTGATCGCCTCGGCCCCGCTGCGTGCCGGCGCGCTGGTCGAGGATGGTGATATCCTCTGCCGCCTCGCCGTGGGCGCGCGCGAGGCGGAACTCCGCAAGGCCGAGGCGGCGGTCGAACAGGCGCGGATCCAGAGCGAGGCCGCCAATCGCCTCTCCGCACAGGGCTTCGCGGCGGAGACGACCCGGGCCGAACGCCAGGCGCTGTTCGAGGACGCCAAGGCCAGCCTCGACGCCATGATGCTGGACATCCAGCGCCTTGAGATCCGCGCACCCTTCTCCGGCCGGCTCGAGACGGACACGGCCGAGCTTGGCGCGCTGCTGAACCGCGGCGACGACTGTGCGACGCTGGTCGATCTGAGCGTGGTCAAGGTGATCGCCTTCGCCTCGGAACGCCAGGTCGACAAGCTCTCGCCCGGCCAGGCGGCCGAGGTTCGGCTAGCCGGCGGCACCGTTCTGCCCGGTACCATCGGCTTCGTCGCGGCCACCGCGGACGAGGCGACGCGTACCTTCCAGGTCGAGGCCGAGTTAAAGAACGCCGACGGCCGCCTGCGCGGCGGCATGACGGCCGAGATTCGCGTAGAGACCAGCACCGGCCGCGCCCATCGCCTGCCGCAGAGCGCCCTGACGCTCGACGCGCAGGGCCGTCTGGGCGTGCGCCTGGTCGAGGACGGCAAGGCGCTGTTCGCTCCGGTCGACGTCGTCAACGATACCGAGGACGCGGCCTTCGTCAGCGGCCTGCCGGAGACGGCGCGCGTGATCGTCGTCGGCCAGGAATTCGTGCGCGACGGCCGACCGGTGATCGCCGTGCCGTTCGAAAGCGTGCTGGACGGTGCCGTTGGTGCCGAGCCGGCGCTGACCGCCGATCCGGCCGCCATCGCCCCACCGGCGATCGAGCCCGCCGCGGGTCAGGAGGCGCGCGGATGACCGGCCTCATCGACTGGCTCGCCGCGCGGGCACGCATGGTGCTGTTCTTCGTGCTGATCTCGATCGGCGCGGGCGCCCTTGCCTATACCCAGCTCGCGAAGGAAGGCGCGCCCGATATCGACGTGCCGGTCCTCTATGTCAGCGTGCCGCTGGCCGGCATCTCGGCCGAGGACAGCGAGCGTCTGCTGGTCAAGCCGCTGGAGGAGGAGCTGCGCGGCGCCGAGGGCATGACCGAGATGACCGCCTTCGCGGCCGAGGGCTATGCCGGCGTCCTGCTGAAGTTCGACTTCGACTGGGATCAGGAGGCGACGCTCGCCGATATCCGCGACCGGGTGCAACGCGCCGAGAGCGAGTTCCCATCCGACGCCGAGGAGCCGAAGATCTCGGAGGTCAACCTCTCCGAACTGCCGATCATCGTCGTCTCGCTCTCCGGCGATGTGCCCGAGCGCACGCTGCTGCGCGCGGCCAAGGACATGCAGCGCAGCATCGAGACCATCCCGGCCGTGCTCAATGCCCGCATGCAGGGCCAGCGCGAGGAGATGGTCGAGGTCATCGTCGATCCGCTGCGGATGGAGAGCTACGACCTGACGGTCGCCGACCTCTACAACATCGTGGACCGTAACAACCAGCTTGTCGCCGCCGGCCAGATCGAGGGCGCGACGGGTCAGTTTTCGGTCTCGTTGCCCGGTTCCTTCGAGGAGGCGCAGGAGGTCAGCAGCCTGCCGATCAAGGTGAACGGCGATCGTGTCGTTCAGCTGAGCGACATCGCCGATATCCGCCGCACCTTCGAGGACCGCACCGGCACGGCGTGGTTCAACGGCACGTCCTCGATCTCGCTCCGCGTCTCCAAGCGCCTGGGCGAGAACATCATCTCAACCGTCGAGGAGGTGCGCGCGGCGGTCGAGGACGAGGTCGCCGCCTGGCCCGAGCCGCTGAAACAGGCAATCAGAGTCGATTTCGCGCTGGATGAGAGCGAGTGGGTCGACCTGATGGTTGACCAGCTCGAAAGCTCGGTGCTGACGGCCGTGATCCTGGTGATGATCGTCGTGCTCGCGGCGCTCGGCTTCCGCTCCTCGCTGCTGGTCGGCATCGCGATCCCGTGCTCGTTCCTGCTGACCTTCGCGCTGATGGCCGTGCTCGGCATGAGCGTGAACAACATGACGATGTTTGGTCTGATCCTGGCCGTGGGTATGCTGGTCGACGGCGCGATCGTCGTGGTCGAATACGCCGACAAGCGCCGACAGGCCGGCGACGGCCCGATGACCGCCTATACCGAGGCCGCCAAGCGCATGTTCTGGCCGATCGCGGCCTCGACCGGCACGACGCTCTGCGCCTTCCTGCCGATGCTGTTCTGGCCGGGACTTGCCGGGCAGTTCATGGGGCAGTTGCCGATCACCATCATCTTCGTGCTGAGCGCCTCGCTGATCGTCGCCCTGCTCTATCTGCCCGTGCTGGGCGGGCTGTCAGGCAGGCTCAGCCGCGTGCTTGCGGGTGGCGCCCGAGGGCGGGGCAACACGCCGCCGCCGCCCTATCGGCGCACGCTGTTCGGCCGCTTCATCAGCCTGATCGTGATGAACCCGGTCGGCCCGATCGTGGCGCTCTGCGTCGCGGTCGGCGCCATCGGCGGGACGTTCATGTATTACGGCCAGAACAACAACGGCGTCGAGTTCTTCACCGATGTCGGCACCGACCGCGCCGTCGTTTTCGTGCGCGCCCGCGGCAACCTGAGCGTCGAGGAACGCGACCGCCTGACCCGCATGGTCGAAGAGCGGATTACCGGTCTTGGCGGCATCAGGGCCCGCTTTGGCTTCGCCGGTGCCTCGGGCGGGGCCGACGGGTCGGACAGCCCGCCCGATGCCGTGGGACAGGTGCAGATCCAGCTTACCAACTGGCGCGAGCGCCCGTCCTCGCACGAAGTGCTGGCCGAGGTGCGCGAAGCCGTCGCCGACCTACCCGGCCTTTATGCCGAGGTGAAGATCCAGGAGGACGGCCCGCAGCAGGGCAAGCCGATCCAGCTGGAGCTTTCGGGCCGCGACTGGGACGCGCTGCAGGAAGCCGCGGCCATCGCCCGTGCCAAGATGGAGAGCATGGACGGCATCATCGATATCGATGACACCCGCCCGCTGCCCGGCATCGAGTGGCAGATCACTGTCGACCGCGCGCAGGCCGGCCGCTTCGGCGCCGACATCGCGACCATCGGCCCCTTCGTGCAGTTCCTGACCCGCGGCGCATTGATCGACGAGTTGCGCGCCGACGACAGCGATGACGAGCTGGAGATCCGCGCGCGCTTCCCCGATGATGAGCGCACGCTGTCGACGCTGGACGGCCTGCGCGTGCGCACCGACAACGGCATGGTCCCGCTCTCCAACTTCATTAGCCGCGACGCGCGGCCCCGATTGGGCGAGATCCAGCGCATCGACGGCACGCGCTTCTTCCTGGTGCGCGGCGATGTCGCCGAGGGCGTGTCCG
Organism: Pseudomonadota bacterium; assembly: GCA_039199465.1. Taxonomy (GTDB): domain Bacteria; phylum Pseudomonadota; class Alphaproteobacteria; order Rhodobacterales; family Rhodobacteraceae; genus Thermohalobaculum. The sequence continues at coordinate 25,598 of JBCCSW010000002.1, read as the reverse complement.
ATGTCGGCATGCTGGATGCGCTGGAGGCCTGGATCGAGGCGGAGGATCCCTTCCCCCGCGGCGTCGACGCCCGCTTCGTCGGCGACCGCGAGGAGCAGGAGGAATCGATGCAGTTCCTCGGCATCGCCTTCATCGGCGCGCTCGGGATGATGTTCGTGATCCTGCTCGCGCAGTTCAATTCGATCTTCAACGCCATCCTGGTGTTGTCGGCGGTCGTGATGTCGGTGGCGGGCGTCCTGATCGGCTCTCTCGTTATGGGACAGTCGTTCTCGATCATCATGACCGGTGTCGGGATCGTGGCGCTGGCCGGCATCGTCGTGAACAACAACATCGTGCTGATCGACACCTTCCAGGAGTTCTCGAAACGCCTACCGGTGCTGGAGGCGATCGTACGCACGGCCGAGGACCGGATACGCCCGGTGATGCTGACCACGATCACCACCATGGCAGGACTTACGCCGATGATGTTCGCGCTGTCGCTCGACTTCGGCGCGGGCACCATCACGTCGGGGGCGCCGTCGGCGCTGATGTGGGTGCAGCTCGCGACCGCCGTTGTCTGGGGGCTCGGCTTCGCGACGCTCTTGACCCTGGTGGTCACACCGGCCGCGCTGGCGGCGCGGGCATGGGCCACCTCGGGCGTCGGCGTCACGCTGCCGCTGATCTGGCACTCGGCCATCGCGCTGGTCTGGCGGCGTCACCGCGACCACCCGTTCCTGGCCGACAGACGCCTGCGCCGTGCGCTGCGCGAGCGGACCGAAGCGCTCGCCTTCAACTACGACGATGCCGCCGTGACCGAGGTGATCTGGGAGACGCCGCGCCCCTATCCCGTGCTGCGCGCGGCCGAGTGACGGCGCGCAGTCGCGGGCGCTGACGCCGCCTCAATAGTAGTAATAGAGACCGTTGCGCCAGTAGCCGTAATACCGCGTGCTGTACCAGTACGGCGACGTGTAGCGCTGGCGCCAATAGCCCCAGCGGCTCTGCCAGGCCCGCTCGTCCTGCTCCAGTTCGCGCGCCTCGACCAGCAGCTCGCGCGATTCCCGGTCGCCGTTGCCGGCCGCACGCTCCAACCAGCTCACCGCCTCGAAATAGTCGGCGCCCATCTCCTCGAGACCCGACAGGTAGAGCTTGCCGAGCGCCGCCTGCGCCTGGACGTTGCCGCCCTCGCCCGCCCGGCGCATCCACTGGATCGCCTGGAACGGATCGCGCGCGATGCCATCGCCACGCATATAGCGCATGCCGAGATCGAAGGCCGCGCGGGGATCGACCTCGGCCTCGGCGATCAGGATTGGCAGGATGCCCTGCGGATCGGGATCGGGCACATCTGGCGTGAAGGTCGTGTAGCCTCGCGGCGCATCGATGCAGCCCTGGCCCTGCTTGCAGATCACGTTCTGCGCGGCCGCCGGTGCGGCAACGGCCAGGCCCAGCGCGACCAGCGCCAGCCCCCCGACGACACCCCGCGAGCCACCCTTTACCTGGATGCGACCCCACAACGCCTTCGACATCTTCGTACTCCGCTTCCGTAATATCATTGCCGCAAATGCGGCTCATGAGAACTATGCCAACATTCAGCACGATTCGCCCCTGGCGACAGTAGACCGTACCGAGGAACAGACCATGATGCTTTCAGTTCGCACGCTCACCGCCGCAGCGCTTGCCCTGGCCCTGGCCGGCTGTCAGGGCGGCAGCGTTTCCCAGGGGACCGGGGGCACCGCCATAAGCGGCGCCGCCGGCGGGTCGACGACCGTCGATGCCAATCCGAGTCTCGAAAGATGTCCCGAGCCGCTCGGCACCTTGGCCGTCGACGACGGGACGAATCGCGCCTGGTACGGCGCCTTCCGCCAGACGACCGGCGTCACGACCGTCGAGCCGCTGATCCGCCTTGCCGCGCAGCAGTCGGGCTGCTTCGTGATCACCTCGATCGGGTCCGAGCGGCTGAACGACCGCATGACCGATATTACGCTGCAGCAGCGCAACTCGGGCGAGTTCCGCGCAGGCTCGCGCCAGCAGGCGGGCCAGCGCGTCGCCGCCGACTATTTCCTCGAGCCGCGGATCATCATCAGCAACGACCCGGTCGGCGGCCTTGCCGCGGGCGTCGGCGCGCTGTTCGGCAGCGTCGGTGCCGCGGTCGGCGGCGGCCTGCAGTCCAAGGTCTCGGTAGTGACGCTGTCGCTGTTCGACATCCGCAGCCAGGTGCAGGTCGGCATCTCCGAGGGTTCCTCGACCGCGACCAATTTCGGCGCGGCGTTCGGCGCGCTCGGCGGCTCGGCCGGCGGTGCGCTGGGCGGCTTCTCGCGCACGCCCGAGGGCAAGGCGACGGTCGCGGCCTTCACCGACGCCTTCAACGGCCTGGTCGTGGCGCTGAGGAACTACGAGGCGCAGAACGTGCGCGGCGGTCTTGGCCGGGGTGGCCTGCTGACCGTCAACTGACGCACGCCTCGCCGGCCCGTCGGCCGGCGCATCTGGAAGTCTTGGGCGGCGGCGGACATCCGCCGCCATCTTTCCTTCGGCACCCGAGCTAGGGCCCCCGCCGTGATCAAGGGCGGGCCAGCGCGCAGAGACGGTCGAGCGCGACCTCGAAGGCCGCAAGCGCGGCGAGCGCCGTCTCCCCCTCGCGTGGCGGCCGGCGGACCACATCCAAGGCCGGTATCGTCAGCATCAGGTTCTCGGCGCCGCCGAAGTCCTCGATCTGCAGCCCGTCTCGGTCCATCTCGCCCATCGGCCCGACGCTGACCGGGCCCGCCACGGCGCGCACCCGGTCGGCGAGATCGCGCTCATCGGCAGTGTAAGCGACAAGGGGCCGGCCTAGGGCATGCATCGCGCCCATCTCGAAGGCCGTGCCGGGGTCGGCACCGGTGCCGCGGAACGGCGTCAGGTTGAAGACCCCGGCATCGGCCGCGCGCAGCATCGTCATGCAGGCCCGGAAGATCGAGGCGGGATCGTTCTGCGCGGCCCCGCCGTCCAGCGGAAACAGCCCCTCCAGCCCCCGCGCCGCGCAGAGCGCCTTCTTGCGCGCGCCGACCGCGATGGCATCGGCCAGGAAGACATCGGGCCCTGCAAGATACACCTTCACGCCGCTCCCTCCGTTCCCTGACGCGTCCCCATCGCTGCGCGGCGCGACCGTGGCTGTCAGACGTGCACGGCTGCTCGCTGCGGCGCTCGGCGGGGCCACCGTCATCCAGCACGATGATCAGGTGGACGTCGACCCCGGTCGCAAGCCGGGGCGCGATGGTCGAGCCGGCGCGCCCCTGCGGCAGGCGCTGTCGCGCGCCCTGGATCGGGCGCCCGGTCCCGGTGTCCGGATCGATGTCTCCTGCTTCAGGCACACGGTTGGCAGCTCCCTCGTCGTGTCGACCGCGACGCAGTTGCCTTGTTTACGCGGCCCACGGGTCAGGCGCCGATATCAGCGATCCTGCCGTTCAACGGCACGGCAGCCGGCGCACCGACGCCTAGGGCGGCGCCTGGCCATCGAGAGGCACCGCCATCGGCGACGCTGCGGAGCGCTCAGCGGCGGAAAACCTGCATCGCCACCGCCGCCACGTCGCTGGCACCTCCACCGACAGCGCGGCAACGACGCACTTTCACTACGCCGGCCCTACCGAGCGAGCGGGATGGTGCACCACGCGCTAGCGGCCTCGCTGACCGACCCTGTCAGAGAAGCCCCACGCTGCGATCTATTGCGTCGGTGTCGCGCCGCCGAGCGGCCGACCTTCGGGTACCGGACTGTCGTCGATCGGGCCCTCGCCCGGCACCAGGTCGGGCACGATGAAGACCTGCTCGGGATAGATCAGGTCGGGGTCGACAATCAGGCTCTCGTTGGCGCCGAAGATCACGCTGTAGCGCAGGCCCTCGCCATAGAGGTCCTCGGCGATCAGCCACAGGCTGTCGCCCCGCTCGACGACGATCGTGCGCTCCTGCACCGAGAGCGGGCCGTCACCCGGCGCGTAGTCGAAGCGCGTCTCCAGTCGGCGCCGAATGTTGCCGGCCTCGTCGATCTGCTCGAAGCGCAGGATCTCGGCGGTCGCCGCGGCGAGCCGGGGGACCGTTGCCTCCCACGACCCGTCATCGGCGACGCGCGTCTCGGTCACCATGGCGTTGTTGACGAAGACCCTGACCACCGAGCGTGCGGGTGAGCGGCCGCGGGCGATGGCCGCGCCCCCCGGGTCATAGCTGACACTGTCCAGCACCATTGCACCGACCGGCCCCGAGCCGGGATCGGCCAGGGCGACGCTGTCGGGCGCGGTCTCGATGACGCGCGGCGCCTGGCCTGCCTCCTCGGCCGGCAGCAGCAGCAGCGGCGCACCAAGGCTGCCCGTCACGGGCACGGGCTCGGCGATGACGCCGGTGCCGAAGGCATCCTCATCGCCCGCGCGTCGCGGCGTGACGCCGGCAACCGCACCGCCCGGCCGCACTTCGACCACGGCCAACTGTCCGGGTTCACCGCCCTCGACCGCGCGATCGGCGCGCAGTTGCAAGGCCAGGGGCGCGTCGATGATGCCGACCTCGGCGATGATCGCGAAGTTGCCCCGCGCGTCGGCAACGACCTCGGCGATCGGTTCACCGTCGCGCAGCAGTTCGACGGTCTCGCCAGGGCGGCTGCGTCCGGCGATCACGGCGCTGCCATCCGGCGCGACGCGCACGATGTCGAAGACCGGGGCATCGGGGTCGGCGGTCTCGACCGCGCCGGGATCGGCGCCCGCGTCCTGCGGCACGGCACCGGCGTCGCCGGCGGGGTCGAGCGCCGCCCCGTCGGTCGGGGCGTCCGAGGTGGCCGGCGGGGGTCGATCCTCCTGCCCCTCGACGCCCGAGGGGCCCTGTTCGACGGGCGCATCCGGTGGCGAGGCCGGCGTCTCCTCCGGCGGGCTCAAGGCGGCCAGCGCGCCATCGGCGACGGCATCCGCGCCGTCGTCGGGCTCGGTCGTCGCGACCTCGGCAGACCCCGCGCCGCTGAGCGACCCGGTGGCGACCTCGGACGGCTGGCCTGTCGCCGCAGGGGCCGATACGGGCGTGCTGGCCGGCGGGTCCTCGGGCGCCCCGCCGGCGAGGGGATCGCCGGTCGGCGTCGTGTCGGCCGCAGCCCCCTCGGATCCGCCCGACGGCCCCGGTCGCCAGAACAGGCTCGTCTCTATCCCCAGCCTGCCGTCCCAGATAAGAAAGCCCACGAGCGCGGCACCGATCACGGTGAGGGAAAGGGCAAAGCGGATCAACGGTCGCAGCACGGCGGCGTTTCCTTAGGTCGCTTATGCCATTTCTATTGCACAGAGATGACGCTCGGCGATAGCTCGCCGGGCGGGGTGCGAGGCGCTCGTGGCGCGTCAGCGTCAGTTTGAGGTGATTTCATCGCTGCGCCTCGGGGATGCGGAGAGTTCATGATGTCAACGAAGCGACCGATGATCTGCGTCTATTGCGGGTCGCGCCCAGGCCACGATCCGGCCTATGCCGAAGCGGCTCGCACGCTCGGCAAGGCGATTGCGGCGGCCGGCTGGGGGCTGATCTATGGCGCCGGCGATGCCGGTCTGATGGGCATCACGGCCCGCGCGGCGCTGGATGACGGGGCGCCGGTCCTGGGCTTCATCCCGCGCCGCCTGATCGGGCGTGAGGAGGCGATCGACACCCTGACCGCCACCGTCGTCACCGAGACGATGCATGAGCGCAAGAAGCTGATGATGGAAAACGCCGACGCGGTGATCGCGCTGCCAGGCGGTATCGGCACGCTCGACGAACTGGTCGAAGCGATCACCTGGCGTCAGCTCGCCATCGTCGACAAGCCCGTCTTCCTGCTGAATGCCTGCAGCTATTTCGACCCGTTCCTGGGCCTGATGCGGCACGTGATCGAGAACGGCTTCGCCGATCCCGACCTGATGGAGTTGTTCGAGGTGGTGCCGACGCCCGAGGCCGCGATCAGCCGCGTTGGCCATGTGCTTGCCGGCGGGATCGCGTTGCGGGGCGCTGCGACCGGATAGGCCGTCCGGCGCCGGAGCATGCCGCCCCGGCGCTGTCGTCGCAGGCGACCGGCGGCTCAGCCTCCAGCGGCCTCTAGCCGGGCCGTCACGTTCTCCCAGTTCACCAGCTTGTCCAGGAAGTTGGCTAGGTAGGCGGGGCGCTTGTTGCGGAAGTCGATATAGTAGGAGTGCTCCCACACATCGCAGCCGAGCAGCGCCGTCTGGCCGAAGCAGACGGGGTTGACGCCGTTCTCGGTCTTCGTCACCGCCAGCGTGCCGTCGCCGTTCTTCACCAGCCAGCACCAGCCCGAGCCGAACTGACCGGCACCTGCGGCGGAGAACTGGGCCTTGAACTCATCGACGCTGCCGAAGGCGTCGGTCAGGCGCGCCTCAAGATTGCCCGGCATCCCGTCCTGCGGGCCCATCATCTCCCAGAACTGCATGTGGTTCCAATGCTGCGAGGCATTGTTGAAGATGCCGTTCTGCGCCACCGCGCCGGCCTGATAGGTACCGCGCACGATGTCCTCAAGCGGCTTGCCGGCCCATTCGGTCCCCTCGATCAGCTTGTTGCCGTTATCGACATAGGCCTTGTGGTGGATGTCGTGGTGATACTCGAAGGTCTCGGCGCTCATGCCGTGGCCGGCCAGCGCATCATGGGCATAGGGAAGATCGGGCAGCGAGAAGGCCATCGGAGGTCTCCGTTTGGGCTCGTGGTGGAAGGGCGGGTCCGCGCGCCGCGACGCCCGGCAGCCCCATACGCGCCTCGATATACCCTGATACCCGCCGCCGCCTAGCCGCCCGTGGCCCGGAAGTCGCCGGACCGAGCGATCCCGCGCTGGCGCCGGTGGTCCTGATCTGCGCCGCCGGCGGAATGCTAGGCTATGCCCGCGCCACGCCGCGTAAGACCCATCAGGAGGCAGGATGACCGAGACCCGGGCGCTGCTCGCCGCCTCGCTCAGCGTCATCGGGGCGATCGGCCTCTGGGGCGTGATCGATCCGGCGGGGATCGTGGCCGTCGCGACCGTCATCGTCGACCGCTTCTTCCAGAGCCGCGGCTGGTTCGTGATGCTGACCGTGACCGGCATGCTGGCGCTCTGCCTCGCCCTGGCCGCATCGCGCTACGGGGCGATCCGCCTCGGCGCCGACGACGACCGGCCCGAGTTCTCGACACCCTCGTGGATCGCGATGCTGTTCGCCGCGGGCATGGGTGTCGGCCTGCTGTTCTGGGCGGTGGCCGAGCCGCTCACCCACTACGGCTTCATCTCGGCCGAACTGCCGAGGCCCGAGGCGGCGCGCCTCGCGATATTCCTGACCAATTTCCACTGGGGCATCCATGCCTGGGCGATCTACGGCTCGATCGCGCTCACCATCGCCTATTTCAGCTTCCGCCGTGACACGCCCATGCTGGTGAGCGGCCCGATCCTCTGCATGTTCGGGGCCGAGCGCTGGGCTCGGATCGTCGCCTGGCTCGGTGATTTCATGTCGGTGGTCGCCATCGCCATCGGGGTCGCAGGGTCCATCGCCATGGGCGTCTTCCAGGTCGCCGACGGCATCGATGTGCTGTTCGGCGGGACCGGCGCGAGCCGGATGCTGGTCTTCGCCGTGCTGATCGTCATGGTCGCGGCCTATATGCCGGCGCTTATGGTCGATCTCGGCACCGGCATGTCGCGGCTCTCGAACCTGGCGATGCTGATCGCCATCGCGCTTGTCGTCTTCACCATCGTGCTGGGCCCGACGCAGTATCTGATGAACGCCATCATCGACGGCTTCGGCGAATACGTGGCGGGCGCACTGCGCCACGGCTTCCGTACCTTCACCTTCTTCGAGGACGAGGTCGGCCGCTGGTTCAGCGACTGGACGCTGACCTACATGGTCTGGTGGATCGCCTGGGGACCCTTCGTCGGCGTCTTCGTGGCCCGGATCTCGCGCGGGCGGACGATCCGCGAGTTCGTTTTGGGGGTGCTGGTCGGGCCGACGCTGTTCTCGATCATTTGGTTCGGCGCCTTCGGCGGCATTGGCCTGTTCGAGGCGTTCGAGGCCGACGGCGCGCTGCTGGAGATGACCACGACCAATGTGGACCGCGTGACTTTCGCCCTGCTCGACCGGCTGCCCTTCACCACGCTCACGACGCTGGCCACCGTCGTCGCAGCCTTCCTGTTCATCGTGACCAGCGTCGTCAGCGCTGCCTTCGTCCTTGCCACCTTCTCGACCGGCGGCGACCCGGACCCGAAGCCCGCCATCCGGGCGCTGTGGGGCGGGCTGCTCGCGGTTCTGGGCGTGGCGATGATTCTGTCGGGCTCGATCGACGCGGTGAAGAAGCTGATCGCGCTGGGGGCGCTGCCCTTCGTGCTGATCGCGGTGCTGCTGCTGGTCTGCCTCATCCGCGCGTTGGGGCAGGAGAGCACGGAGATGCACCATGCTGCTGGGTGATCCGGTCGACACGGTGCTGAACCTCAGCACCTTCGCCTTCATCGGCGCGATGATCTGGCTCTTGATGCGCAAGCTGCCGGGCGACTGAACGCGCCTGCCCGCCTTAGCGCTCGGCGGCGAGGTTTAGCGCGGCCTCAAGCCGGTCGTCGCCCCAAAACAGCTCCTCGCCCACCGTGACGCTTGGCGCGCCGAAGATGCCCGCCGCCTGCGCCGCTTCCGTGTTTGCCCTGAGCGCCTGCTTGATCTCGGGCGCGACTGCCGCCGTCAGCGCCATCTCGGGCTCGCCACCGACGCGGCGGATCAGCGGCGCCAGGGTCGCGGGCGCCGCGATATCCTGCCACTGCGCAAAGCCGGCCTCGAAGACCGCGCGCACGAAGGCCTTGCCCCACCCCTCAGCCAGCCCGACCAGGGCCAGGCGCGCCGCCAGCACGGAATGCTGCGGGAACAGGTCCATCGCGGGCCCGTCCGGCACCGTGAAGGGCAGCCCGCGCGCGGCCGTCAGGCGCGCCATGTCGCGCCACATATAGCGCCCCTTCGCAGGCTGCAGACGAAACGGCGAGGTGCTCCAGCCCTGCGCCGCGAAGATCGGACCCAGCAGAAACGGCCGCCACGCAACCTCGATGCCGCGCTGGGCTGCCAAATCGTCGACCCGCGCGGCCGAGAGATAGGAATAGGTCGAGGCCAGTTCGAACCAGAAGGTGGCCTGCCCGCCCATGCCCCGCTCAGAGCGGCAGCAAAAGCGCCGCGACCCGCCGCTCCTCGCCCAGCAGCACGTTGTAGGTGCGGCAGGCGGGTGGCGTCGCCATGTACTCGACGCCGATGCCGGCGCTTTCCAGGGGTGCACGGAAGCTGGCCCCGAGCGGGGCGATATCCGCGCCCTGCCCGACCAGCACGGTATCGAGGCCCGGATCGGTCTCCAGCAGCCGCGCGAGCGCCGCCTCCAGCCCGTTGTCGATGTCGTAGAGACCGCTCGGCGCGATCACGATCCCGCCTTTGCGCCAGACGCCGGTGACGCGGAAGCCGCCCGGCCCATAGCCGTCGATGGGCGGCTGCTCGCCATAGCTCTTCTCCTCCATCAGCATGGGAAGAGGCCTCGCCGTGCCCGCCGGACTACACCTGTGCGCCGTCGGCGCGGACGCCCGGTCCGGCGCGGGCGCCCTGCTCTTCCCAGTCGCGCTTGACGTCCAGGCCGGCAAGCATAGCCGCCGCGATGAAGATCGAGGAATAGGTGCCGATCAGCACGCCCCAGATCATCGCAAAGGTGAAGCCTGCGATCACGGCCGGGCCCAGGAAGAACAGCGCGACCAGCGCGACCAGCGTGGTCAACGAGGTCATCAAGGTCCTGCTCAGCGTCTCGGTCACACTAAGGTCCAGGACCTCGTGCAGCGGCGTCTTCTTGTATTTTCGAAGGTTCTCGCGCACGCGGTCATAGACCACGACGGTATCGTTCAGCGAGTAGCCGACGATCGTCAGCAGCGCCGCGATGATCGCCAGGTTGAACTCGATGCCGAGAAGCGAGAACACGCCGATCGTCAGCGCCACGTCGTGCACCAGCGCCACCACCGCACCGACACCGAACTGCCATTCGAAGCGAAGCCAGATATAGACGAGCACTGCGCCCACGGCGAGCGTGATGGCCAGGATACCGGCCTGCAGCAGCTCGCCCGACACCTTGGGTCCGACGACCTCGACGCGTCTGATCTCGGTGCCGGGGATCACCGCCTGCAGCGCGGCACCGACCTGCTCGGCCACGTTCATGCGCTCGTCGCCCGAGAAATCCTGCTCCTCGACGCGCACCAGCACGTCGCGGTCCGAGCCGAAGGACTGCACCGCCACATCGCCGAGATCGAGATCGGTCACCGTCTCGCGCACGGTCGACAGCTCGACGGGCGCGGGCGTGCGCGCCTCGATCAGCGTGCCGCCCCTGAAGTCGATGCCGAGGTTGAGACCGACGACCAGCACTAGCGCGACGGACAGCAGGCCAAGCCCGCCGGACACTGCGCCGAACGGTTTGCGCAGCCGCATAGGCCGGACATTGAGGCCCTTCGGCACCAAGCTGAAACGCTCGATCTTCAGCGTCTTCGGCCGCGTGCGCCGCAGCCAGGTCACCACCATCAGCCGCGTGACGAACACGGCCGTGAAGACCGAGGTGACGATGCCGATGCCGAGCGTGACCGCGAAGCCCTTCACCGGGCCCGAGCCCAGCGCGAACAGGATCACCGCCGCGATCAGCGTGGTGATGTTGGCATCCAGGATGGCCGAAAACGCCTCGCGATAGCCCTTGTCGATCGCCGCCGCGGGTCCCTTGGTGCGCTGTATCTCCTCGCGAATGCGCTCGAAGATCAGCACGTTGGCGTCCACCGCCATACCGATGGTCAGCACGATCCCCGCGATGCCCGGCAGCGTCAGGGTCGCCCCGATGGCCGAGAGCAGCCCGAAGATCATGCCGAGATTCAGGACCAGGGCGATGTTCGCGAAGATCCCGAACAGCCGGTAGACCGTGCCCATGAAGATCAGCACGGCAATGAAGGCAAGGATCGCCGCCGCCTCGCCCGCCGCAATGCTGTCGGCGCCGAGATCCGGGCCGACCGTGCGCTGCTCCAGCACGCTCAGCGAGGCAGGCAGTGCACCCGCGCGCAGCAGGATCGCCAGCTCCTGCGCGGTCTGCACGTTGAAATCGCCCGTGATGATCCCGCTGCCACCCAGGATCGGCGACTGGATGCGCGGCGCCGAGATGATCTCGTTGTCCAGCACGATCGCGAAGGGGCGGCCGACATTCTGCGCGGTATAGGTCGCGAAAGTCCCCGCGCCGACGCCGTCGAAGCGGAAGTTGACGGCAGGCAGGCCGGTGTCGTGCTCGAAGCCGAGCGAGGCGTCCACCAGCCGGTCGCCGGTCAGGACCGGCGCCTGCTCCAGGATCAGCATCTGGCCCGTCTCGGTATCCGGCAGCGCCATCTCGCCCGGACCGGGGCGCGCGCCTGCATCCAGCACGACGGTATGGAAGCTCAGCCGCGCGGTACGCCCGATCAGGCCCATCACCTCCTCGGCCGAGCCGATGCCCGGCACCTGCACCAGCACACGGTCGACGCCCTGGCGCTGGATCGTCGGCTCCCGCGTGCCCGCCTCGTCGACGCGGCGCCTGATGACCTCCAGCGATTGCGAGATGGTGCGATCGGTGATCGCCGACTTCTCCGCCTCGGACAGCGTCAGGGTGATCTTCTGCCCCTCGGTCGAGAGCGCCAGCGTCTCGGCCTGCGTTATGCCGCCACCGCCCAGCAGGCTGAAGCCGCCGCCCACGGCAGAGCCGGCCACCGGCTCGGACAACCGGCGCATCGCGGCGCGGGCGGGTTCGACATCCTCGGGATTGGTGATCTCGATCGAGACGAAGTCGGGCCCCGCGATCAGCCGCGAATAGCGCCTGACGCCCACCTCACGCACCGTGTCGCGCACATCGGCGCGCAGCGACTTCATGCGCTCGGCGAAGACCTCCTCGACATCGACCTCCAGCAGCAGATGCGCCCCGCCGCGCAGGTCTAGGCCGAGATTGACGCCGTCATGGGGCAACCAGGTCGGGATCGCGGCGCGGTTCTCCTCGGGCACCAGGTTCGGCGCCGCGAAAGACAGGCCCAGAAGAATGAGCACGATGACCGTGACGCGCTTCCATAGCGGGTACTCGAGCATGACGCGTCTGCCTCTCGTCTCGTCAGGATGCCCGGCGGGTATCGTATGCCACCGCCGTCAGTCTCCAGTCACGCATGCGTCAGTGGTCCAGGGCGACCGAGGTCGCGGGCCGCTCCCAGGATCACCTAGACCGCGCCGCGCGCCTCACCCGTCATTCGCCGGCTCGGTCTTCGAGACCAGCTGCGCCACGGTCGAGCGCACGACCCGCACCTTGACGCCGTCCGAGATCTCGACATCCAGGTCGTTGTCGTCGCGCACGCGCACCACCTTGCCGTATAACCCACCGGAAGTGATCACCTGATCGCCCCGGCGCAAGCCGTCGACCATCTTCTTGTGCTCGTTGGCGCGCTTCTGCTGCGGCCGGATCAACAGGAAGTAGAAGATGACGAAGATCAGGATAAGCGGCAGCAGCTGTACGAAAAAGTCGCCGCCCCCCACTCCGGGGGTTTGGGCATAAGCCGGCGTGACGAACATGGGCGTCCCTCGAACTACGTGTCGAAACGGCATTCGGGCGCCGCTTACGGTGCGGCGGATATAAGCGGCGGCGTCTTTGCCATGCAAGGGAGTGCCGATGCGGGCCGCCTGGGCCGGCCGAGGCGCGGCGCGTTCACGTCATCGCCATAGGTCGGAAGGTCGTTCCGCTTGACAGAAGCCGCGGCATGGCGACACTCGGGATGCGACACTTTATCTCCAGGCGGGGATCGCCCCCCGACCCAGACCGACCGGAGGTGCGCATGGACATCGCCTATTACGGCGCGACCGGCCTCGGCCTTCTCCTCTACGCAGCCGTGATGGTGACCGCGCTCCTCTAGCGTCTGCGGCGAAGGCACCTGTTCTCGCGCGCCACCTTGGTGGTCGGGCCCTTCTTCAGACGCCGCTGGCGCGCATCGCGCGGGAGTGTCACCGTGCTGGGGTGATTACCTCGCGAGAATTTCGATTTGGTCGATCTCCTCTCCGACATCCTGAACGGGCTCGCGACCGTCCCCGAGCGGCGTTTCTGGCACTTTGCAGCCCTGGGCGCGGTGCTTGTCGCCACGGGCCTGTTCGGGCGGCGGGTCGGCGGCTGGCTTCTGTAGAGGTGGCGCGCCCTCGCTGAACAGATCCCCGCCCGCTACCTGCGCTGGGTCGTGGGCCTCGCGATGATCCTGGCCGTGCCCTGGGCGGTCTTCACCGTGATGCTGTTCGTCACGGCGGTCACGCTGCTGGGCGACTTGATCGCGGCGGATGGCACGGCGCTCCGCAACACCGCCTATCCGCTGGGCGTCACGCTGACCGGCCTCGCCGCCTTCCTCGCCGCACCCCTGGTGCTGGTCCGGACCTATGTGGCCGAGCGTCAGGCCCAGACGCAGGAGGAGCAGCGCCACATCGCCGAGCAGGGCAATATCACCGACCGCTTCACCAAGGCCGTCGAACAACTCGGCGCCGAGAAGACGGTCAGCTACAAGGCGCGCATCGTTCGATATCGCCGCGATGACGGCGACGACGTGACGGCTACCCAACACTTCGGTCAGGCATGGCGCGTTCCTGAAGGAGCTCGGGTCATCAACGTTCCGGAATGGGAAGCCGATACGGAGACCGTCCCGAACCTCGAAGTCCGCCTCGGCGCCATCTACGCGCTTGAGCGCATCGCCCAGGACAGCGAGCGCGACCACATCCCCATCATGGAAACCCTCTGCGCCTACATCCGCCAGAACGCCGTGGCGCGTGTCGATGAGGACGCCACCGTCAACGCGCGTGCGGAGGACGCAAAGGCCCCCGAGGTCTTCCGACCGCCGCGCGCCGACATCCAGGCCGCGCTCACCGTTATTGGGCGCCGCAGCACGGATCGCCTCGACTACGAGGAGGGCAAAGGGTTCCGCCTCGACCTCCGCAACACTGACCTCCCAGATGCCGATCTCACCGCCGCCCAACTGGGCCCCGTCCTGCTAGAGAACGCCAACCTGCAGGGGGCGCGGCTCGGACAAGCGAAATTTGACTCGGCCGATCTCAGCGACTGCTCCATCGCGCGCACGTCGTTGAGATTGGTCGAGTTAAAGAACGCCAGGAATCTGTCGGTCGACAGTCTCAAAACAGCTTTCGGTGTGCGTTCCGGCATCGGGCTGACCACGTTGCCCGAGGGGATCGAGCCGCCCGAGCACTGGTATGTGGCCGAAGACGGCGACGCCGACAGCGATAAGGCACTTTTCGCCTACGACCGCGCCTATCGCGCATGGCTGGCCTCGCTTCGCGACCCTTCCCCGTCCGACAGCGATCCGGCATAAGGCGGCGCGCCAGGCTAGGCTGAGGACGCGCCCATGCACGACATCCGCACCATCCGCGACGACCCCGAGGCATTCGACCGGGCGCTGGCCCGCCGCGGGCTGGCGCCGATGTCCTCGGCGCTGCTGCAGATCGACCGGGCGCGGCGCGAGGCGATCACCGCGGCCGAGCGGGCGCTGGCCGAGCGTAATGCGGCCTCGAAGGACGTGGGCCGCGCCAAGGCCGCCGGCGAGAACGCCGAGTTCGAACGCCTGCGCGCCCTCGTCGCCGACAAGAAGGACGAGATCGCCCGGCTGGAGGAGGAGGCGCGCGCCGCCGAACAGCGCCTGGACGCCGAGCTGATGGCGCTGCCCAACCTGCCGGCCGAGGACACGCCCGACGGCGCCGACGAGGCCGACAATGTCGAGATCCGCCGCTGGGGCGAGCCGCCGGCCATCGAGGGCGCGCGCGAGCATTTCGACCTGGTCGAAGCATGGGCCGGCATGGATTTCGAGCGGGCGGCCAAGCTCTCGGGCAGCCGTTTCGTGGTGATGACCGGCGCCGTCGCCCGCGTGCACCGCGCGCTGGCGCAGTTCATGCTCGACCTCCACACCACCGAGCACGGGCTCAGCGAGACGTGGACGCCTGCCCTGGTGCGCGACGAGGCGATGTACGGCACCGGCCAGCTGCCGAAGTTCGGCGAGGACAGCTATCGCACTGAGAACGGGTGGTGGCTGATCCCCACATCTGAGGTGACGCTGACCAACCTCGTCGCCGGCGAGATCCTGGACGAGGCCGCCCTGCCCCGCCGCTTCACCGCGCACACGCAGTGCTTCCGATCCGAGGCCGGCAGCGCCGGCAGGGACACCCGCGGCATGCTGCGCCAGCACCAGTTCGAGAAGGTCGAGATGGTCTCGATCGTCAAACCGGAGGACGGGCGCGCCGAACTCGACCGCATGACCCGCTGCGCAGAGACGGTGCTGGAGCGGTTGGGCCTCGCCTATCGCACCGTCGTGCTGTGTACCGGCGACATGGGCTTCGGGGCGGTGCGCACGCACGATATCGAGGTCTGGCTGCCGGGCCAGGGCACCTATCGCGAGATCTCGTCCTGCTCGCTCTGCGACCAGTTCCAGGCGCGGCGCATGAACGCCCGCTTCCGGCGCGAGGGCGAGAAGACGTTGGATTTCGTGGCGACGCTGAACGGCTCGGGCCTGGCCGTCGGGCGCTGCCTGATCGCGGTGCTGGAGAACGGCCAGCAGCCCGACGGCACCATCGCCCTGCCAGAGGCGCTGGCCGCCTATCTGGGCGGTGCCTCCCGGATCACGGCGGCGGGCGCGCTTGCCTGACGAGGGCGCGCTCCCGGGCCGGCCATGGCTGGCCTGGGCGATCTTCGCCGGCGTCATCCTGCTGATCACCGCCGCGCTGCTGGCGATCGTCGCATCGGGCGCGCGGCTGCTGGATTACGACGCCTATCACACCGCGGCCGAACGGATCGGTGCTGGCCTCGATCCCTATACCACGCCGGCCGAGGTGCAGCAGACCTTCCTGATCTTCCGCGAGTTCCTGATCACACGCGACGACACCGTCTTCGATGGCAGCGAACGGCCGGCCTATATCTATCCGCCGTCGCTGGCCTCGTGGATGGCGGGCAGCGGACTGCTCGGCACCGGCCTGGTGCAGTCGGCCTTCATCCTGGGCATCGCGGGCGCGATCACGGTGATGACCTGCCCGATGCTGCGCGGTGCGGCCAGCGCCTGGTGGGCGCTGGTGCCGGCGCTCTCGCAGGACGTGTTCGTGCAATTTACCAACGGCAATGCGGAGCTCCATGTCCTGGCGCTGGCGCTCACGGGCTGTTGGCTGATCGCCCGGGCCGGTTCAGCAATGGCGGCCCTGGCCGCGCTGCCGATCGCGGCGGCGGTGCTGATCAAGCCGGTGATCGGCCCGCTGATCGCGGTCTTTGCGCTGATCCGCCTGATCCAGGCCCCCGACCGGCCGGCCGAGGCCGCGCGCATCGCGATCGCCGCGGCGCTGTCGCTGACCCTCGTCGCGCTGGAGATCCTGCGCTGGCCGGGCTGGCTGCGCGCCGATGCCTGGCAATGGATCGCCAACGCCTTCGACTACACCTTCATGACCCTGCCGCTTGCGCAGCAGGAACCCTATGCCAGCTGGAACCGGGCGCCGACGCAGATCCTGGTCACGCTCGGCATGGCCGCGCCGGATGCACAGCACGCGGCGGCGGTGGTCGTCGCCGGGCTTCTCGGCGCAGCGCTGGCCGTGATGCCGCGTCGGCCGACGGGCCTGCTGCCGGCCTTCGCGCTGGCGCTCGCGATCTCGCTGATGCTGCGACCAACGGTGTGGAGCGTCGCGTTCCTCGATCTCGCCGTGGCCCTTACGCTCTGGCCCGTGCTGGGTGTCAGGGCGCGGCGGCTTCTGCTGGCGGGCCTGATCGCGCTGGCCGTCGCCCGGTGGATCGGTTTCGCCGTCGCCGTTGCCGGTGGCAGCACGCTGTTCATGGGCCTGCAGACCACCGCCTTGCCATGGGAGACGCTGGTGCTGCTGCCGGGCGCTGCGATGGCCACGCTCTGGGCGATGAAGGCACGCGCCAGGGCGCTGGACGAGGGCCGCGCGGCACCCTATCAGCCATGAAGCACCATCGGCGCCCCGGCGCTCCTTTAAGGCACGACCGCGCCCCAGCCCACGGCTTGGCCCAAACCGCAGCGACAGCCCCAACCCCGGCACCGCGTCGGGAGCGTCAGGAGAGATCATGCGCATTCTGATCGTGAACGATGACGGCATCCACGGTCCGGGCCTGGCGGTCGCCGAAGCCATCGCCGCCGAGGTCGCGGGCGCCGAGGGCGAGATCTGGATCGTCGCCCCCGAACGCGAGCGCTCGGGCACGAGCCATGCCGTCTCCTACACCGAGCCGCTGCGCGTGACCGAGCTGGCGCCCCGCCGCTTTGCCGTCGACGGCTTCCCGGCCGACTGCGCGCTGTTCGGCCTGCGGGCGCTTTTGCGCGACACGCCGCCCGATCTGGTGCTCTCGGGCGTGAACCGGGGCTTCAACCTCGCCGAGGACGTGATCTATTCCGGCACCGTCGGTGCGGCGATGGATGCGGCGATGGGCGGGGCGCGCGCCGTCGCGATGAGCCAGGCCTACAACCGCGGCCCCGACGCGCCGCTCGATCTCTGGGGTGCGGCTCGGGCGCATGGTGCGGCGACGCTGCGCCGGGTGCTCGCCATGCCGTTCGAGCCCGGCAGCCTCTACAACGTCAACTTTCCGGCCACAGCGCCCGAGGCGGTGAAGGGCACCACCGTGGTCCCCCAGGGCCTGCGCGAGAACGCGACTTTCGATGTCGACCGCTACGAGGCGGCGAACGGGCGCGACTACTACTTCCTGCGCCACGGCACCTCGAACCGCTCGGCCGAGCCTGGCAGCGACGCGGTGATGGCGGCCGATGGCTGGATCACGATCACCCCGCTGCATGCGCGGATGACGGCGACCCACCTGCTGGAGGGTGCGGCCGCCGTGCTGCAGGGCAGCGCCTCGGCGGCCTGACGCGCGCAGAACGGCCGCAGAGACGCGCCAAGGCGCGATTTCCCACCGTGCACGCACGCATCGGCAATGACAGCGCCGCACCCGCCGACTATGCGTCGAAGGGGCGCCGGGTGACGGGTCGTTGTATCATCCATCACGGTCCGGCGGTGGGATCAGGCACGCGACCAGGCGATGATGGGCGACCGACACGACGAGGACATCATGCGCATGATGCTGGCGCTGCGCCGCGCCGGCGTCCGCGACACGCGCGTGCTGCATGCGATGGAAAGCGTGCCGCGCGAGCTGTTCGTCGATCCGCCATTTGCGGATCGCGCCCATGATGACACCGCGCTGCCGATCGACTGCGGACAGACCATCTCGCAGCCGAGCGTCGTGGCCCGGATGACCGAGGCGCTGGAGGTCAGCGAGCGCTGCAAGGTGCTCGAGGTCGGCGCCGGCTCGGGCTATCAGTCCGCGATCCTGGCGCGGCTGGCGCGGCGGGTCTACGCCATCGAGCGGCATCGACCGCTGGTGCAGGCGGCGCGGGCCCGGCTGGCCCGCCTCGACATCCACAACGTGACGCTGCGCGCGGCCGACGGCGCCCGAGGCTGGCCGGAGCAGGCGCCCTTTGACCGTATCCTGGTCGCGGCCGCGGCCGACGACGTACCCGCGCTTCTGTTGGAACAGCTGCGTCCGGGTGGCATACTCGTGCTGCCCGTCGGGGAACGGCACGAGACGCAGACGCTGCTGCGTGTCGAGCGGCGCGACGACGGCCTCGACTACCGGGAACTCGCCGATGTGGTGTTCGTTCCGCTGGTCGAAGGCCTTCCCGATGGCGAGGCGCTCTGAGCCGCAGCGCGGGCGCCGGATCAGCGGACGGAGGAGCCGGGCAAACCGGCCCCCGAAGTGAGCGAGGCCGCGCACCCGGCCGGTGGGACCGGGGCGCATCGACAGGACAAGGTGCGCGCTGCGCGCCGAGCAGGAGATGCCGATGACAGCTTCCAGCGATCGCCAGACCGTCCATCGTGGTTTGCCACCGACGCGGCGCTTCTGTCGCCTCGCGGGCGCAGTGGCGGCGGGTCTCGCGCTCGCCGGCTGCGCGCAGCTGGGCTTCAACAGCGCCCCGGTCGAGTTTCGCGGATCGACGCCTGGGACCCCGCGCCCGGCGGCGACCCCGGGGCCCGACGCGGCCGGCTCGATCATCGCCTATGACGGCTACGAGGCGGCGGTGGCGCGCGATGGCGATACCGTGTCGGACGTCGCGCAGCGCGTCGGCCTCTCGGGCGGCGAGCTTGGTGCCTATAACGGCCTGCAGCCGACCACGGCGCTGCGCGCGGGCGACGAGCTGGTGCTGCCGCCGCGTCCGGGCGGCTATGGCGGCGCGCGGGTTGCGGCCCTGAACGGCGCGACGGGAACCGCACCGGGTGTCGCGACGGATGCCCTCTCCGCGCCCGGGGACGGCCGGCAGCGCGGCGTGCTGAGCGATGGGACGCCGATCACCGCCGAACCGCTCGCCGCCGCCGACGGATCGACGGCCTGGGGCGGTTCCGATGGCGGCTTTTCGGTCGAGGCGCTGGCCGCGGCGATCGACGCGCCGGCGCCGCGAACGCTGCCCGCGGCTGGGACCACCCAGACTGTCGGCCAGTCGGCCGATCCTGCGCTGGAGACCGCGGCAGCGGCGCCCGAGGCGGCCGGCACCGCGGCACCCGGTGAAGGCGCGCTGAACCCGCCGCCCTCCTCCAGCGAGCCGCTGCCGCCCGAGCCAAGCCCGCCGCGCACCCCGGCCTCACCCGAGCTTGGGCGCACCCAGACCGACGGGCCCGAGATCCGTCCGGCACCGGCGACGACGGCGGCCGAACGGGCGGCCGAGGCCGCCGATGCCGAAGCCGCGGCCGAGGTCGCTCGTGCCGACACCGCGACCGGGCGTGGCACGGCCGAGGATCTGGGCATCCGCTTCCGTCGCCCTGTCAGCGGCGAAGTGCTGGTGCCCTACAACATCAGCCCGGGCACGGCCCGCAACGAGGGCGTCGACTTCGCCGCCGATCCCGGCAGCCCGATCGTCGCCGCGGCCGATGGCGAGGTCGCGCTGGTCTCGCAATCGCTCGGCGGGCTGGGGACGATCGTGCTGATCCGCCATCCGAACGACGTGCTGACGGTCTATGGCCGCGTCGCCGACGTCTCGGTCAGCAAAGGCAGCCGCGTCGCTTCGGGCCAGCAGATCGGTGTGGTCGCCCAGGGCGACGGCGCCGGCCCACCGAAGATGCATTTCGAGATTAGGCGCGGCGCCGAGAGCGTCGATCCCGAAGACTACATATAACCGGCGGATTCCCGCCGGTCGCGAAGCGATCGTGGACCGCCCTTTTAAGGGCGGTCTCCGTTCTTAGGATTAGACTGTCAGCTAAGCATTCAAATCTGAACCAACGCCCAGCGCTGGACGCAGAAAACCAGGCACTTCATTGCGACCGGCTAGGATCTTTACCAGACGCCACGTTACCATGCCGCCATCGGGGACACCTGCAGTTTCGTAAGACTGGATCCGGGTGCGATTGGGAAGATATGTGCCACCTTGCTGCAGGGGTTTGTCAAACACGTAGTATTGCCAGACTGCATAGCTCGGCGTACTTGCAAGATCCTCTGTCAGAAAAAATTCGCCATTCCGATAGGTGATTTTGGAAGTCTCGCTAGTAGGCCCATTTTTGTATCGAGCGACAAAAGCCGAGATTGTTTTTTTTCCGGCGTCTGGGCCAAGTGCGAGCTGTCCGGTCGTAAAGTTAAAAAGATCGACGGGGACACTCGTATTTTTTCCAGCAGCAGCGCGTGCCCGAGCCGCACTAAGGACTGCAGCTACAGACATCTTAGATTCTTTACTTACGTCGATGTCAGGTGCAAAGTCGATATCGTCATCTCTAAAGAAGATACCGACGACGCGCAGAGAGACAGTCATTTCATAATCCTTTAACACTAAAATTCCGCCGCGAAATTGAGGCGGCCCTCACTCTTAGATTACGTAGGGCTTTGGATCCTCATCTTATTGGCAACCGTATTAATTTGAGAGGAGCGGACCGAAAGAAAGGACTATCGCCGCCCCTCGCGGGCGGCCAGGTCTTGGATGAATTGCCAGGCGACGCGGCCCGACATGGCGCCGCGGGTCTGGCGCCACTCGACCGCCTCGGCGCGCAGGCGGTCCTCCTCGATCTCGATCCCCAGCGCATCGACATAGCCGCGGATCATCGCGAAATACTCGTCCTGACCGCAGGGGTGAAAGCCCAGCCAAAGGCCGAAGCGATCGCTGAGCGAGACCTTCTCCTCGGTCGCCTCCGAGGGGCTGATCGCGGTCTGGCGCTCGTTCTCGATCATGTCCCGGGGCATCAGATGGCGACGGTTCGAGGTCGCGTAGAACAGCACGTTCTCGGGCCGACCCGCCACGCCGCCGTCCAAGACGGCCTTCAGCGATTTGTAATGCGCGTCGTCGCGGTCGAAGGACAGGTCATCGCAGAACAGGATGAAGCGCCGCTCCACGCCCGATAGCCGCTCCAGAAGACGGCCGATGGTCGGGATGTCCTCGCGGTGGATCTCGACCAGGCGCAGGCGCCCCGTCTCGGCATTGGCGGCGGCGTGGGCGGCCTTGACCAGCGACGACTTGCCCATGCCGCGCGCACCCCAGAGCAGCACGTTGTTGGCGGCACGCCCCGCCGCGAAGGCGCGGGTGTTGCGCATCAGCGTGTCGCGCGCCCGGTCGATGCCGACCAGCAGCGAGAGATCGACCCGCGCCACCCGCTTCACCGCCAGCAGCCGATCGGGCCCGGTGGCCCAGATCCAGGCCTCGGCCATGTCGAAATCGGGGTTTGGCGCGGGCGCAGGCGCAAGCCGCTCGAGCGCGTCCGCGATCCTCTCAAGCGCCGCGATTTGGCGGGTGTCATCGGCGGGCAGACGGCCGATATCGTCCGCCAGGCTCATGCGTCGGCCTCTTCCTCGTCGGCGATGCGCTGGGCGCGCTTGCGCTCGGCCAGGCGCACGAGCTGGATCGAGATCTCGTAGAGGATGTAGACCGAGCCGCCGAGCGCGATTTGGCTGATCACGTCGGGCGGGGTGATGATGGCCGCCACCGCCGCGATGCCGACGACGGCGTATTTGCGCCCGCGCGACAGGCCATCGGCCGAGACCAGGCCGGCGCGGCCCATCAGCGTCAGCAGAACCGGCAGCTGGAAGCTCACGCCGAAGGCCAGCAGCATGATCTTGATGAAGCCGATATACTCGCTGAAGCGGTTGATGTTCTCGACCTGCACGCCCTCGGTCGCGGCCGCGCTCTCGGCAAAGGCGATCAGGAAGTCCAGCGCGAGCGGGATCACCAGGAAATACGCCAGCGACGCGCCGCAGACGAAGAGGAAGGGTGAGGCGATAAGAAACGGCAGAAAAGCGGATTGTTCCGAGCGGTACAGCCCGGGCGCCACGAACCGCCAGAGCTGGAAGGCGATCACCGGGAAGCCGAAGAAGAAGCCTCCCCAGATCGACAGGCTCATCACCGTGAAGAAGGCTTCCTGTGGGCTCAGCGTCTGGATGCGCGCGTCGGGATCGACGTTCAGCAGCGGATAGCTGAGCAAGGCGTAGAGTTCGCCGTAGAAATAGAAACAGCCGCCGGCACAGAGGCCGAGAGCGATCAACGCGTAGACCAGACGTTCGCGCAGCTCGATCAGATGCTCGATCAGCGGCGCCGAGCTGTCGTCGATGAAATCGTCCTTGTCCGCCAAGCCTTCAGCCCTGCCCTTCGCTGGCCTTGGATGGCCCCTCGGCCGTCTCGCCCACCGGCGCCTGGGGGGCGGCCGCGGTGTCTGCGCCGTTGGTCGCGATATCGGCGCCGTTGGCAGCGGCCGCAGACGGCGCCGGCCCCGTTGTCGCCCCGGTGGTCGAGGTCTTGCCGGTCGCCTTTCCGCCCGTCGTGCCCTGGGCCGATTTGCCGCCCGACATCATGCTGTCCTGCGCGCGCTTGGCCTGTTCGGAAAAGTCGACGCGGGACATCTTGTCGAAGTCGCGCTTGGCGTCGCGGAGGCTATCGAAAGCCCCACCGTCGGCGTCGCGCGCGGCATCTTCCATCGAGCGCTGAAACTCCCGCGCGATGCGCCGCGCCTTGCCAACATACTGGCCGACCGTGCGGAACAGACCAGGCAGCTCCTTCGGGCCGACCACGAGCAAGGCCAGCACCCCGATGACGATCAGTTCCTGCCAGCCGATGTCGAACATCGCGGCGTCTCCCGTTTCGGGCCGCGACCCTGACGCGCCCATTTGGGGCCCTCGCGACGGCTCTGCGCCACCGCATCAGGCGCCCCTTGGATCGAGCGCCCCCGGACTGAGCGCCCCCCAGACCGAGAGCCCCCCAGACCGAGCGCCCCAAGATCGAACGGCCCTGGATCAGGCCAACCAGAACCGGGCGCGGTTCACTCAGGCGCTGTCGCGCTTGTCGGCCGGCGCGGGCTCATGCTCGACGGTCTGGCCCACGGGCGTTTCGGCGGCACGGCTGTCGGTCACTTTGGCGGCGTCGTCGCTGTCGTCCTCGGCCATGCCCTTCTTGAACGACTTGATGCCCTTGGCCATGTCGCCCATCAGCTCGCTGATCTTGCCGCGCCCGAAAAGCAGGACGAGCAGCAGCACGACGATCAGGATCTGCCAGATACTGAGGCCCATAAGCCCATCTCCCCAAAAGTGCACCGCGCGGTCGGCTCGCGGCGCCCATCACGTCACCTGACATATTGGCTTGCGAAGAACAGGGGAAGGCCCGTTCGCGGAAACGTCTACCGGTCGGGCTTCAGGCATCAGAACCGCCAGGCTCACTCGGCCGCCTGCTGTCGGGCGATGGGCGAGGTCGCCACCTGCGCGAACACATAACACTGTTCGCGGCAGAGGCCGAGCGACACCTCGGTTCCGGGCGCGGGTAGCCAGGCATGCGGTACGGTCGCTTTCAGTGTCGTGCCGTCCGGGTGCAAGGCGACCTCGATCAAGCTTTGCGCCCCGACAAAGCGCGCCCGGATCACCCGGCCGGCGGTGCGCCCTACCGGTTCTGCCGTCCTGCCCGGTAGAGGGCCAGTTTCCGCAGCGCTGTCTCTGCCGGCGGCCGGGCGGATGATCAGGTGCTGGGGCCGGCACACGATCTCGACCGGCGTGCCGTCAGGCAGTTGCGGGCAGGGAAGGCGCCCGAAGGGCGTATCGGCCTGCCCTCCGCGCACCAACCCGGTGACGACATTGATGTCCGAGAAGAACGCCGCCGCGGCCCGATCGACGGGGTGGTGATAAAGCTCGTAGGCCGCGCCGATTTGCACGATCCGGCCATCGCGCATCAGCGCGATCCGGTCGCCCAGGCGCATTGCCTCGTCCGGCTCATGCGTGACCAGCATGACGGCCGTCCCGGCCTCGGCCAGCAGGGCCAGCGTCTCTTCGCGCACCGCGTCGCGCAGCCGCGTGTCCAGGCCCGAGAACGGCTCGTCCATCAGCATGACGTCGGGCTTAGGCGCCAAGGCGCGGGCCAGTGCCACACGCTGCTGTTCGCCGCCCGAGAGCTGGTGGGGATACCGCCTCGCCATGTCGCCAAGGCCCACCCGGGCCAATCCGCGGGCCACCGCGGCGCGCCTGTCCCGCGTCGCCAGCTTGCCGCGAAGCCCGAAGGCCACGTTGTCGGCGACGCTCAGATGGGGAAACAGCGCGAAATCCTGGAACATCAGTCCGACACCGCGCGCCTCGGGCGGCAGATGCAAGCCCCGGTCCGAGACGATGCGCCCGTCGATCAGGACCCGCCCCGCGTCCTGCCGCTCGACGCCCGCCGCAACCCGCAGGGTGGTGGACTTGCCGCAGCCTGACGGCCCCAGCAGGCATACCGTCTCTCCCGGCGCGATATCGATCGAGAGGTCGTCGACAGCCCGCATCCCATCGAAGGCGACACCGATGCGCTCAAGGGAGAGGCGCGGGGTGGTGCTGTTCTCGCTCTGCTCCACGCGTCGCCGACCTCTCGCCTGGCGCTCCGGCCCGTTCCGACGCGTTTGGTCGGGTACTCGGCACCTAGCAACCGACCGCCCCGCCCGCAACCGTCGCCACTGGCGTGCGTCAGTGCGAGATGCTGGAGGACAGCGTGTTGATCACCACCACGCCCGCCAGGATCAGGCCGATCCCGGCGATGGCGGCCGCGTCCAGGCGCTGGCCGAACACCGTGAAGCCGACCAGCGCGATCAACACGATGCCAAGACCGGCCCAGAGCGCGTAGGCAACGCCGACCGGCAATGTCCTCAGCGCCAGCGAGAGGCAATAGAAGCTGATGGCATAGGACACGACGAGCAGCGCCGAAGGTGCCGGCCGGGTGAAGCCTTCCGAGGCTTTGAGTGCCGAGGTGCCGATTACCTCGCCGACGATCGCGATCACCATGTAGACCCAGTGCATTGCCGCCTCCGCGCCGTGCTGTCCTTGCCGCCTCCCGCTGCACTGCCCACTCGATCCGTGCCGGGCGCGGCGGTCAATGGCAGCCTTGCATCGGCGCCGCGTACCGCTATCCATCGCCCCATGCCCGAGGATCTTCCCACATCGAACGCGCCGGACTCGAACGCGCCCGCACTGCCGCCCGAGATCGCGCGGCGCCGGACCTTCGCGATCATCTCGCACCCCGATGCGGGCAAGACGACGCTGACCGAGAAGCTGCTGCTCTACGGCGGCGCTATCCAAATGGCCGGCCAGGTGCGCGCCAAGGGCGAGGCGCGGCGCACCCGCTCGGACTTCATGAAGATGGAGCAGGAGCGCGG
>JBCCSW010000001.1:0-37087 GCA_039199465.1 Pseudomonadota bacterium | reverse complement strand
CGTCGGCGGGCGGAAGCACCGTTTCGGCAATGACGGGCCGGGCCGGCCGGTACTGCATCTGCGCGCCTTCCATCCGACCGACGATCACTACGGCATGGGGCCGATGTCGGCGGCGATGGCGGCGGTCGACGTGCACAACGCCGCCGGGCGTTGGGCGAAGGCGCTGCTGGACAACGCGGCGCGTCCCTCGGGCGCGATCGTGTTCGGCGCCAAGGATGGCCGGCAGATGAGCGAGGAGCAGTTCCGCCGCCTGCAGGCGGAACTGGAGAGCAATCATCAGGGCGTCTCGAACGCCGGGCGGCCGATGCTGTTGGAGGGCGGGCTCGACTGGAAGCCGATGAGCCACAGCCCCAAGGACATGGACTTCCTGGAGACCAAGCACGCCGCGGCACGGGAGATTGCGTTGGCGATCGGCGTGCCGCCGATGCTGCTGGGCCTGCCCGGCGACAACACCTATGCGAACTATCAGGAGGCCAACCGGGCCTTCTATCGCCTGACGGTGCTGCCGGCGGTGATGAAGGTCGCAACGGCCCTGTCGGCCTGGCTGTCGGGGCACGGGCAGGCGCCGGTGACGCTGCAGCCCGAACTGGATCGCGTTCCGGCGCTGTCGGCCGAGCGCGAGGCGCTGTGGCGGCGTGTCGGCGAGGCGGACTTCCTGAGCATGGCCGAGAAGCGGCGCCTGCTGGGCTTGCCGGCGGTCAGCGCGGACGACGCCGATGGCTGAGCTGGGGGAGATGGCGGCGACGGTGCCGGGGCTGGTGCGGGGTTATGCCTCGCGCTTCGGCGAGGCCGACCGCGGCGGCGACGTGGTCGTGGCCGGTGCGTTCCGGCGGGCGCTGGAGCGGCTACGGGATCGGGGCGGACGGCTCGCCTTTTTGTGGCAGCACGATCCGGCGCGGCCGATCGGCGTCTGGCACCGCGCGGTCGAGGACCGTGTCGGCCTGCGCGTCGAAGGTCGTCTGCTCGCCGGCGTGCAAGCGGCACGCGAGGCGGCGGCGCTGATGGCGGCCGGGGGGCTGGACGGGCTTTCGATCGGCTATCGCGTGATCCGCGCCGAGCCGCGCGTCGTCGCGGGCCGCCGGGTCGGCCGGCGCCTTCTGGAAATCGACTTATGGGAAGTGTCGCTGGTGACCTTCCCGATGCTTCCCACCGCGCGGGCCAGCCTTGGTGCGCCCGGTGAGAGCGGCCGGCTTCGGCTGGCCAGCACCCTGGCACGGGCAGTGAAAGCCCGCGCCTGCACGCGCCCGAGCCCGCACGCGGCCGAAAGCCGGGGCAACGGGAGCCATTCCGACCACAGCAAGCGGGACGAGCGATGAGCGAGAGGATCGACGAGACGGTGGCCGACCTGGGGTCGGCGGAGAGCATCGCCTTCGAGACGGGCGATGCGACGATCGACGAGGGCAAGGCGGCAATGTCGGCCTTCCTGGACGGTTTCGAGGGGTTCAAGTCGGAGATGAGTGCGCAGCTGGGCACTATCAGTGCCCGCGTCGATGCGCTTGATGCCAAGGCGGTCGCGGGCTCGCGCCCGGCCCTGTCGCGGGCGGCCGACACGGCGCTGCCGGCGCAGAAGGCGTTCAGCGCCTTCGTCCGTGCCGGTGACGAAGAGGGCATGCGCAGCCTCGCGCTGGAGCAGAAGGGCCTGAATACCGGCAGCAACCCGCAGGGCGGCTTTCTGGTCGACCCGCAGGTGGCGGCGCAGATCGAGCGGCGCCTGCGCGGTGGCGGTAGCCTGCGCACGGTGGCCCGCGGCGTGCAGGTCGAGGCCGGCAGCTATGACGTGCTGATCGACAATGCCGATCTGCTCGCCAACTGGGCCGACGAGACGACGGTTGCGACCGAGACGACCCCGCCGACGGTGGAGCGGATCTCGATCCTGCTGCACGAGCTCTCGGCCAATCCGCAGGCGAGCCACCGCCTGCTGGACGACAGCGCCTTCGATGTCGAGGCCTGGCTGGCCGACCGGATCGCGGACCGTTTCCGCAGGGCCGAGGCCGCGGCCTTCGTGTCGGGTGACGGCGTTGGCAAGCCGGTCGGATTCCTGACCAAGCCGCAGCTGCCGGATGCCGCCCATGCCTGGGGTACGCTCGGCTACCTGACCACTGGCGTGCCCGGCGGTTTCGACCTGAACGATCCGGGCGATGTGCTGGTGGACCTGGTCTATGCGCTGGGTGCCGAATACCGCGACGGCGCGTCCTTCGTGATGAGCTCGCGCACCGCGGGCGAGGTGCGCAAGATGAAGGACAACCAGGGGCGGTTCCTCTGGGTTGAGGGGATCTCGGACGAGGCGCCGGCGCGCCTGCTGGGCTATCCGGTCGTGGTCGTCGAGGACATGCCCGACATCGGGACCGACAGCGTCTCGATCGCCTTCGGCAATTT
The DNA here is from genome assembly GCA_039199465.1 of Pseudomonadota bacterium. GTDB lineage: Bacteria > Pseudomonadota > Alphaproteobacteria > Rhodobacterales > Rhodobacteraceae > Thermohalobaculum. The sequence goes on along the minus strand of JBCCSW010000001.1, from coordinate 34,711 downwards.
CGAGCACGGCTACACGATCGCGGAGCGGCCCGAGATCCGCATGCTGCGCGATCCGTTCTCGGCCAAGCCGAACGTGATGTTCTACGCGACCAAGCGGGTCGGCGGCGACGTCACCGACTATGGCGCGATCAAGCTGCTGAAGTTCAGCGCCTGATCCAGCGTGGAGCCTGCGGCCGGCGCTGCCGAGACGGTGCCGGCCGTCTTCCCGTCCGAAAGCACAATCTGAGGAGTGCGCGCTATGCGCCTGACAGAGGCGGGCCCGGGCCCGGTTCCGACGCCGCCGTTGCCGGCTTTCAAGGAGCATCTGCGGCTCGGCTTCGGCTTCACGGATGACGGATCCGAGGACGGGCTGATCCAGGAGTATCTGTCGGCCGCGGTTATGGCGGTCGAGCGGCGGACGGCGCGGGCGCTGGTGGCGCGGGACTTCGTGCTGGTGGTGAGCGGCCCGGATGCGGATGGCTGCGTCGCGGTGCCGATCGGGCCGGTCAGCGGCATCGTCAGCGCCGTGATCCGAGACGGCAGCGCGACGACGGCGCTGGATGTTGCCGGTTGGCGCGTGACCCCCGGTGAGACGGGTCAGCGCATCGGGGCGGTTGGCGGCGCGTTGCCCGTACCTGCGGCAGGCGCGCGGCTGGAGATCGTGTTGACGGCGGGTTTGGGCGCGGACTGGACGGGCGTGCCCGGCGATCTGGCCCAGGCGGTGCTGATACTGGCCGCCGATTTCTACAGCAGGCGCGGCACCGAAGGCGCGAAGAGCCTGACGACCGACCTGCCGGCTGCCTTCACCAGCCTGACCGACGCCTGGCGGCCGCTCAGAGTATGAACAAGGGCGCGGAGAGCGGGCGATGACACCCAGACTGACCCGGCGCGTGGCGCTGGAGGAGAAGACCGCGACCCCGGATGGCGGCGGGGGACAGACTGTGAGCTGGGCCTCGAAAGGCACGCTTTGGGCGGAGATCCGAAAGGGCAGCGGTCGGGAGGCGCTGATCGGCGGGCGGGCGGCCAGCCGCATTACCCATCGCGTGCGCGTGCGCGGCGCGCCCGTCGGCTCGCCGAGACGGCCCGAGGCGGACCAGCGTCTGCGCCTCGGTGCGCGGATCTTCGACATCCTGGCAGTGACTGAGGATGACGACCAGGGCGCGTTTCTGAACCTGTGGGTAATCGAGGGGCCGCTGTCATGACCTATGCCCTGGCCTGGCCGCTGCAGCAGGCGATGTTCGCGCAGATCTCGACCGATCCGGCTGTCATGGCGGTTGCCGATGGGCGGATCTTCGACGCGCCGCCGCCGCTGCCCGAGGATGCGAGTGCCGAGCCCGCCTATGCGGTGATCGGCGACGAGAGCGTGCAGGATTGGTCGAGCGCGGACGGCGCGGGCGCGGCCCATACGCTGGGCGTCTCGGTCTTTGCCAGCGAGCGAAGCTTTGCCGAGGCCAAGCGCCTGGCGGGCGCGATCTCGGACGCCGTCATCAGAACCTCGCCGGTGTTGAGCCGCGGGCGGGTGGTGGTGGCGAGCTTCCTGAGCGCGCGGACACGACGCGAGGAGCGCGACCGGCTGCGGCGCATCGATCTGCGCTTCCGCGTGCTGGTCGAAGACGACGCCTGAGCGGGCGGGTGGAACCATCCGGCGACGCGGTCGACCGGAAATCAGTGATCGAGGAGAGGGGCAATGGCCGCACAGCGCGGGAAGGACATGCTGATCAAGCTGGACGAGGCTGGCACCGGCAGCTTCGTCACGGTCGCGGGGCTGAGGGCTACGCGCCTGGCGTTCAACAGCGAGACCGTCGATGTCACGACGGCCGAGAGCGCCGGGCAGTGGCGCGAACTGCTGGCCGCTGCGGCGCCCCGCTCGGCACAGCTGTCGGGCTCGGGCATCTTCAAGGACGAGGCGTCGGATCTGGCGCTGCGCACCGTCTTCTTCGATGCCCGTTCCCCCCAATTCGAGTTCACGATCCCGGATTTCGGCACGCTGACCGGGCCGTTCCAGATCACCGGTCTCGAATACGCCGGCACCCATGACGGCGAGGCGACCTTCGAGGTGGCGATGGCCTCGGCGGGCCTGCTGAGCTTCGCGGCCGCCTGACGCCATGGCGGGGTGGCTGAAAGCAAACCCGGTGCGCGGCGAGGTTTCGCTGACCATCGACGGGGTGGAGCGTCGGCTGCGTCTGACGCTGGGCGCGCTCGCCTCGCTGGAGGCCAGGCTCGATGCAGGCGGCCTCGTGGCCCTGGCCGAGCGGTTCGAATGCGGCGGCGTCGGCGCTGCCGACGTGGCGGCGCTCTTGGCGGCGGGTCTGCAGGGTGCTGGTGAGGACGTCGATGAGGCTGCCGTGCTGGCCGCCGAGATCGAGGGCGGTGCCGCTGGCGCACTGAGGGCGGGATTGGCCCTGCTGGCGCGGAGCTTCGGCGAGACGTGAGCGCGGACGGGCGCTGCGACTGGGACACGATGATGCGTCTCGGCCTCGGTCAACTGGGGCTCGGGGCCGAGGATTTCTGGGCGCTGACCCCTGTCGAGTTCCAACGGATGCTGGAGGGCGCGGGGCTGGTGGCGGTGCGGGGCGAGGCGTTCGGCCGCGCGCGTTTGGATGCGCTGATGGCCGCGTTCCCGGACGGAGCGCGCTTCGCCCATGATGAGGGAAGCGACGATGAGAACGGATGACGGACTGACGAGCTCGGGCGATCTGGCGCGGACGATCAGCGATCTGCGCGGTCAGTCCTCGGGCCTGGCGAGTGAGCTGAGCGAGGCGGCGCGACAGATGCGCGAGCTGGACGGTGGGGCGCTGCGGCTGTCGCGCTCGCTCAGCGGATCGCTGAGGCGGGCCTTCGACAGCGCGGTGTTCGGTGGGTCTCAACTGGGCGACGTGATGCGTGGTTTGGCACGTTCAGTCGCGGGGCAGGCACTGGACGCCGCCTTGAAGCCGGTCCAGGGCGCGCTGGGTCAGGGCGTTGCCGGGGCGGTCGGGGCGCTTGGGGGGGCAGTCGGCTCGCTGTTCGGCTTTGCCTCGGGCGGTGCCATGAGTTCGGGCCGTGTTCGCGCCTTCGCGCGCGGTGGCGTCGTGAACGGGCCGACCATGTTCCCGATGCGCAATGGCGTCGGATTGATGGGCGAGGCGGGCCCCGAGGCGATCATGCCGCTGTCACGCGGGCCAGACGGACGGCTGGGTGTGCGGGCCGTCAGCGGAGGCGGTGGGCGGTCGCAGGTCATCGTCAACATCCAGACACCTGACGTGGAGGGCTTCAGGCGCTCGAGGGCGCAGGTGGCGGCTCAGGTCGCGCGGCTGGCCGGTCTGGGCGAGCGGCGGCTCTGACGACCGGTTTCTGAGACTGCTTCCGAACACGGCTAGGGACAGCAACCATGAGTTTTCACGACGTGCTCTTCCCAACGGCGATCAGCTTCGGATCGACGGGCGGTCTGGAGCGGCGGACCGAGATCGTGCGCCTGATCAACGGTCATGAGGAGCGCAACACGCCTTGGGCGAATGCGCGGCGGCGCTATGACGCGGGGCTTGGTATCAGGTCGCTCGATGACCTTCATGCGGTCGCGGCATTCTTCGAAGCGCGGCGCGGGCAGCTTTATGCGTTTCGCTGGCAGGACTTCTTGGACTGCCGATCCGGCCTGCCGTCGGCCGAGCCGACGGCGACGGACCAGGTGATCGGCACCGGGGACGGCTCGACCACCAGCTTCCAGCTGACCAAGACATATGAGCCTGGCGCCCATGAGGTCGTGCGGAACATTACGAAACCGGTCGTAGACAGCGTGGTGGTCGCAGTGGGCGGCTTTGAGCAAACCGGCGTCGCCGTCGACGCCTTGAGCGGCGTCGTGACGCTGAGCGTGCCGCCAGCCACAGGGGCGACCGTCACGGCGGGCTTCAGGTTCCATGTGGGCGTTCGCTTCGACAGCGAAAGCTTGGAGATGAACCTGTCGGCGTTCGAGGCGGGCGAAGTACCCTCGATCCCCTTGATCGAGGTGTTGGCCTGATGCGCGCGATATCCCCGGCCTTGCAGGCGCGGCTGGACAGCGGCTGCACGACGCTCTGCCGTTGCTGGCAGCTGGAACGCCGCGATGGATTGCGGCTCGGCTTCACCGACCATGATCGCGATCTAAGCTTCGACGGGCTGCTGCATCGCGCTGCGAGCGGGTTGACCGCGTCGGAGGCGAGCGTGTCGCTTGGCCTCGGCATCGATACGCAATCGGTCGAGGGGGCGCTGAGCGCTGCGTCGATCACGGAAGAGGACATTGCCGCCGGTCGTCTGGATGGCGCCGTCGTGCGGCAGTTCCTGGTCGATTGGCAGGATGTCTCGATCCGTCTGCTGCTGAACGTAGGGACGCTGGGGGCGATCACCCGGCGCGGCCATGCGTTCGAGGCCGAGGTTCTTGGGCTGTCGGCCGGCCTCAACCGTGCCGTCGGTCGGGCCTATGTGCGCGGTTGCGACAGGATGGTCGGCGATGGCGGTTGCGGCATCGACTTGGACGATCCCGCCTACAAAGGTGTGGGGCAAGTCGAGGCGGTAGAGAGCGCCGCGCGGCTGCGCGCAAGTGGCCTGGGCGGCTTCGACGCGGGATGGTTCGAGGGCGGTACCCTGACCTGGATCAGCGGCGATGCCGCCGGTCTGACCGCGATTGTCCGTCAGCACGAGATCGACGGTGCCGACGCGTACCTCGAGACCTGGAACGCCCTGCCTGAGAGCGCCCTCGCCGGCGATGCGTTCAGCGTGACGGTCGGCTGCGACAAGCTGCAGACGACCTGCGCCGGCAAGTTCGGCAACCTCTCGAACTATCGCGGTTTCCCGCACATGCCGGGCGACGACTGGGCGGCGGGGTATCCGCGAGATGGCGGTAAGCATGACGGAGGCTCGTTGTTCCGTGATTGACAGCCAAGCTGAACGGGTCGTCGCCGTCGCGCGGCGCTGGATCGGGACGCCGTATCATCACCAGGCCAGCCGGGAGCAGGTGGGCACCGACTGCCTTGGCCTGGTCCGCGGCATCTGGCGCGAGGTGATCGGGCCTGAGCCGGAGCGGGTGCCGGCCTACTCGCCGCACTGGGCAGAGACCGGTCGGGTCGAGGCGCTGCTGGTGGCGGCCCGACGCCGCATGGCCGAGATTGACCCGGCCGAGGCTGCACCCGGCGACATCCTCGCCTTCCGCATGCGCGAGAAAGGGATCGCGAAGCATGTCGGCATCCTCGTCACGGGCGATTGTCGTTCGGGCAGGATCGTCCATGCCTATGAGGGCCATGCCGTCTGCGAGACGGCGATCGGCCCGTCTTGGGCGCGGCGCCTCGCCGGTGCCTTTCGTTTTCCGAAGGGGCGTTGAGCCATGGCAACGCTGGTTCTAGCTGCGGCGGGCAGCGCCGTCGGCAGTGCGGTAGGTGGGTCGATCCTGGGCATCGGTGCCGCCACACTCGGTCAGGCGGTAGGTGCCGTGGCCGGTGGGCTGATCGATCAGGCGCTGCTTGGACGTGGCTCGAAGGCGGTCGATGTCGGGCGTGCCAGGTCGCTGCGGCTGCAGACATCTACCGAAGGAACGCCGATCGTGCGCGTCTACGGTCGCGCGCGTGTCACCGGGACGATCATCTGGTCGACGCGGTTCCAAGAACGGGTCAATGAGAGCCGCCAGGGCGGCAAGGGAGGTGGCGGCGGTGGCGGTGGCACGACCGTTCGCGAGTACAGCTATTCGATCAGCCTTGCGATCGGTCTGTGCGAAGGACCGATCGACCGGGTCGGGCGGATCTGGGCGGATGGCGAGGAGATCGACGTCAAGTCGGTGACCTACCGCGTCTATCTGGGCGATGAGACCCAAGACCCCGATCCGAAGATCGAGGCCGTCGAGGGGACCGGCAACGTGCCGAGCTATCGCGGCACGGCCTATGTGGTCTTCGAGGATCTCGCGCTTGGTGACTACGGCAACCGGATTCCGCAGTTCGCCTTCGAGGTGTTCCGCGCGCCTGGTGGCCTGGCGCTTGGTTTGGACGAGAGGGAGACCGGTACGCCGCTCCCCGAGTTGATCGAGGCGGTCGCTCTATCGCCTGGCACGGGCGAGTTCGCGCTGCATGATGAGGTGCACCACTATGTCGGCCCGGGCGGCAGCACGAGCGTCGCCAACGTCGCGACGACCGCCCGGAAGGCCGATCTGGAGGTCGCGCTCGATCAGCTAGAGGCGGATCTGCCGAGATGCCGGCGCGTCTCGCTGGTGGTATCGTGGTTCGGTGACGATCTGCGCTGCGGCCGTTGCAGCATCATGCCGAAGATCGAGCGGCCCGGTCGCCAGAGCATCCCAACATCCTGGACCGCCGCCGGCCTGAACACGGACACGGCGCCTATCGTCAGCCGGAATGCCGAGGGAACGCCGGTCTATGGCGGCACCCCGTCAGACGCGTCGGTGATCGCGGCCATACGCGCGCTGAAGGCCCGCGGCTTCGAGGTGATGGTCTATCCGTTTATTCTGATGGATGTGCCGGACGAGAACGCGCTGGTTGATCCATACGGAGGCGCCGCCAGCCAGCCTGCGCTGCCTTGGCGCGGTCGCATCACGCTGGATGCCGCGCCTGGTCAGCCCGGCTCGACCGATCAGACCGCTGCCGCAGCGACGGAGGTCGCACAGTTCTTTGGATCGGCGGCCGCCTCGGATTTCGACACGTCCGGGACGATGCCGGCATTCGGCGGCGCCGCCTCGGACTGGGGGCTGCGCCGGTTCGTTCTGCATCTGGCGGCGTTGGCAAAGATCGCAGGCGGCGTCGAGTCCTTCTGTATTGGCAGCGAACTTCGCGGTCTGACGCAGATACGCGACAGCCGGACCACGTACCCCGCCGTGGAGCAGCTTCGCCTGCTTGCGGCTGAGGTGAAGTCGATACTACCTGAGAGCAAAGTCAGCTATGCTGCTGACTGGAGCGAGTATTTCGGTCATGTGCCGGATGACGGGTCCGGTGACCGGCTCTTCCATCTGGATCCGTTGTGGGCCGATCCAGCGATCGATTTCATCGGGATCGACGACTACATGTCCTGCGCCGACTGGCGGTATGACCCGAACCATTTGGACGCCGCGGCGGGTTACAAGTCGATCTACGAAATGGGCTACCTGACCGCCAACGTCGCGGGTGGCGAGAACTATGACTGGTACTATGCCAGCGCTGCGTACCGAACCGCGCAGGTTCGCACGCCGATCCAAGACACGGCGTATGGCGAGGACTGGGTTTTTCGCCCGAAGGACCTGAATGGCTGGTGGGAGAACGCCCATCACAATCGGGTCGGCGGCATCAGAGAAACCGCGCCGACCGCTTGGCAGCCCGAGATGAAGCCGATCCGACTGACCGAAACCGGATGCGCCGCGGTCGATTTGGGCGCTAACCAGCCAAACGTTTTCCTGGACCCGAAGAGTTCGGAGAGCTCGTTGCCCTATGGATCGCGGGGCGTGCGCGACGACGAGATGCAGCGTCGCTTTTTGCAGGCCAAGGTCGGGTATTGGCGCGACAATGGCGACCGCGTCTCGGCGGTCTATGGCGGGCCGATGCTGTCGGTCGACGGGATCTATGTATGGACCTGGGATGCGCGGCCCTGGCCGGCATTTCCCAACCGGACGTCGACCTGGGCGGACGGGCCGAACCACCGGCGAGGACACTGGATCACCGGTCGGGTGACCGCCTCGAGTCTGGCCGAGACGGTCGCCGCGATCTGCGCTAGGGGAGGCTTCACCGACTACGAGGTGGGCGGCCTGCATGGCGCCGTGACCGGTTATCTGATCGACAGCGCAGCAACGATCCGCGAAGCGCTGCAGCCGCTGATGACCGCCTACGGCTTCGACGCGTTCGAGAGCGGCGGCAAGATCATCTTCCGAATGCGCGGCAGTGGTCCGGATACTGCGATCGGCGCAGACGCTCTGGTCGAGATCGATAAGACGGGGCGCGCTGTCGAGTTGGTTCGAGAGGCGGAGCAGGAGAGCATTGCCGGTGTCCGCTATACGTTTCGCGATGCTGAGAACGCCTATGAAGCGGCGACCGTCGAGGTGTCGTTCGACGGGAGTAACGGCGTCGGGTTCGAAAGAGCGTCCGCCGAAATCGCCATGGCCCGTACGATGGCGCAGGGCGTGGCCGAGCGCTGGCTCGCGGAACTGACCGGCGCAAGGGACGGTGCTTTCGTCACGTTGCCGATGTCTCACACGATGCTCGAGGCCGGGGATGTCGTCACGCTGGAGGGCCAGACCGGCGCCTGGCGCATCGAGCGCATCGAACGCGGGGCTGCATCCTCGCATTCTCTGACGCGCATCGACGCGGCGCAATACCTGCCGCGCCCCGTTGCGGAGACGCAGCTCAGCGTCGAGGGCGTCCTGGTGCCGGGTCCTGTCGCCGGGCATTTTCTCGATCTGCCGCTTTCCGAGGATGATGGCGATATAGGCGCGCGGGTGACGTCGACAGCGTCGCCTTGGCCGGGATCTGTCGATCTCTACGATGTCGAGCCGGGCGGCGGGTTGTCTTATCTGGGCGCTCAGCGGGTGGCTGGCTTGACGGGTCTGACCACGACGACACTGAACTCCGGGCCGTGCGGCGTCTGGCAGCGACAGTCGTTCGAGGTCGAGATGATAGACGAGCGGCTTTTCTCGGCTTCAGAAGCGGATGTGTTGCGCGGCGCGAATACCCTGGCGTTGCAGTCTGCGGGTGGGGCGTGGGAGATCCTGCAGTTCCGGGATGCCGAGCTGGTCGCGCCGCACACGTATCGTCTTTCGCACCTGCTCCGCGGGCAACGGGGCACCGAGGATGTCGCTTCGGCGGCGCACGCGCCGGGTGTACGCGTTGTCTTCCTGGATGACGCCGTGCAGCGGCTACCAGTGGGGATCGACGAGCTCGGCGTCCTGATGGAGTTTGCCTTCGGCGCGTCGAGCCTTTCCCCCGACGATCCCAGTTTTGTTCGCCTCTCGGCGACACCCTCAGGTGCCGGGCTTGTGCCCTTCGCGCCGGCGCATCTCCGCGTCACGCAGTCGGGTGATGACTATACCGCGCAATGGGTGCGCCGCACGCGGATCGGTGGGGACAATTGGTTTGGTGCCGATGTGCCGCTCGGCGAAGAAACCGAGGCATATCGGGTCGAGATCCTGACCGATGGCGTCGTCCGGCGGCAGGAAATCATAGCGACGCCATTCTTCGTCTACGACGCCGCATCCCGTGCCGCGGATGGCGTGACGGGCGGTTTCCAACTTCGCGTAGCACAGCTTTCGACCGTCATCGGGGCGGGCAAATGGAGGAGCACTGAGATCGATGGGTGAGACAGCAATGCTCGGCCTGCCGCTCCTGGATGCGGCACAGGCCCAAAAGCACGTCACCGTCAACGAAGCGCTGTCGCGGCTTGACGCAGGCGTCGCCGTCACAGCCGACGGCGTCGGGATTGATACGCCGCCGAGCGCGGTCGACGGTAGTGTCTATGTGATTGGCGACACGCCGACTGGTGAGTGGAGCGATCATGCGGGTGAGATCGCCTTCGGCATCGGTGGCGGCTGGGCGTTCATCACGCCAACGCCCGGCAAGCGCCTGACCGACGGTTCTGACGGACGCGTCTACGTCTATGATGGGTTTGCTTGGCGCGATGGGCTTGTCGCTGGTTCGACGATTGGTGCCTTTACGGCCGCACGCTTGCTGTATGTCGACGAGACGCTGTCCAGCGGCATCAGCCATGTCAGCGCCGCCGTCATTCCGCAGAACGCCATCGTGATCGGCGTGACCGGCCGCGTGATCGAGGAGATCGTGGGTCCGGCGACCTGGACCCTGGGCGTGGCTGGCGCGACGGATCGATACGGGAGCGGGCTTGGGACGGCGGTCGGTTCATACGCACTTGGCGCGACGGGATCGCCGCTGGCCTACTACACGGACACGCCGATCGAGTTGCACGCGACGGGGGGCAGTTTCAGCGCGGGTCGCGTTTTAATTGCGATCCACGTCATTGAAATCTCACCGCCTGTCGCCTTGTAGTACGGCAGAGACCGTGGGAGGCGAAGATGAGCGAAGCGATACACCACGAAGCGCTTCCAAACCTCGATCCGACCTGGGCCCGCATCAGGCGTGAGACTGAGAGCATCGCCAGGGCCGAGCCGCTGATGGCTGGCTTCCTGCACTCGGCGGTACTGCATCACCAGAGCTTCGAGGCGGCTCTGGCGCATCGGGTAACGGTCAAACTGTCCACCGAAGAAATGCCGCCGATGCTGCTGCGGGAATTGGTGGACGAGGCGATTGCTGAGGATCCGTCGATACGCACTGCCGCTCGCGCAGATCTTTCGGCGGTATACGACCGTGATCCGGCCTGCGAGCGGCTGGTTCAGCCGCTGCTCTACTTCAAGGGCTATTTGGCGCTGCAGTCGCATCGCGTGGCGCACCGTCTGTGGGTTTCCGGACGGCGTGACGTGGCCCTTTACCTTCAGATGCGCGCATCAGAGAAGTTCTCCATCGACATCCACCCCAACGCCCGGATCGGTAAGGGGATCATGATCGACCACGCGCACTCGATGGTGATCGGGGAGACGGCGGTCGTTGGCGACGATGTCTCGATGCTACATGGCGTTACGCTTGGCGGTACCGGTAAGGCCGGCGGCGACCGTCATCCCAAGATCGGCGACGGCGTCCTAATCGGCGCCGGCGCAAAGGTTTTGGGGAATATTCGGGTCGGAGATTGCTCCCGGATCGCCGCTGGCAGCGTCGTTCTGAAGGACGTCCCACCGAACACCACTGTCGCCGGCGTACCCGCAAAGCCTGTTGGTGAAGCTGGGTGTCCCAGGCCAGCGCAGATGATGGATCACCAGGTGATCGCGGCTGAGGATATCGTGCCAGATTGCTGAGCCGCGCGCTTACGCGCCGACGCGGCGCCGCCGGCCTTCGCGTCGACCACGGGCACCGACTTCGACCTCGCCGTCGGCCTGCGGTGGCTTGTTTGCCCTGATCCACGCGGCACCATTCGCATCGTGGTTCATCAGCAAGTTCGCCGCGCGGATCGCCTCCATCTCCTGCGGTCGAACAGGGTTCATGATCGCCGAGGTCATACCGGCGCAGATCGCCATGGGCAGGAACGCTGCATTCATGCCATGGCGGTTCGGCAGACCGAACGAAACATTCGAGGCGCCGCAGGTCGTGTTGACGCCGAGTTCCTCGCGCAGGCGGCGCACAAGCGTAAAGACCTGCTGACCGGCCGTTGCCATCGCGCCGATCGGCATGACCAGTGGGTCGACCACGATATCATGCGCCGGGATGCCATAATCGGCTGCACGCTCGGCTATCTTCTTCGCGACGGTGAAACGAACGTCCGGGTCTTCAGAGATGCCAGTGTCATCGTTTGAGATGGCAACGACGGGCACACCGTACTTCTTGGCAAGCGGCAGAACGACCTCAAGGCGTTCCTCCTCCCCCGTCACTGAGTTCAGTAGCGGTCGTCCATCTGCCATCTCCAGACCCGCCGCCAAGGCTTCCGGCACCGAACTGTCGATGCAGAGCGGAACGTCGACAAGGCCCTGAACCAGCCCGATCATTTTGCGCATCAGCGGCGGTTCGGTCTCGTTCGGATTTGGATTGCTGTTGTAGACGACGCCCGCATTCACATCGAGCACCATCGCTCCGCAGGCGACCTGCTCCAGCGCATCCTTTTCGACCGTCGAAAAATCCCCCGCCTCCAACTCCGCGGCGAGCTTCTTGCGACCGGTCGGATTGATACGCTCTCCGATGACGCAGAACGGTTCGTCGAAGCCGATGGCTACGGCGCGTGTCTTCGATTCCAGGACGGTGCGGGTCATCGATGTTCCTAGGTGAGCGGTGTGTCGGCTGATCAGCGGCGCAAAGCTGCGACGGAGGTCGATGTCTCGCTCAGGGCGCGGGCCCAGGTAGCGGAGGCTGAGATCCCACCGAGCGGGAAAAGGTGGATCCGGCTGACTGGACAGGTCGCGTCAAGCGCCCGTCGCTCGGCCAGATCCGCGAGCAGACCGTCCGGCGTGAACGGCGTCATTAGCTTCGTGACATCAGCGGCGCGGCGTTGAAGCACGCGCAGCGACGGCCCGACACCGCAGGCCATTGCAAACTTGATCAGTGTCTGAAGCTTCGCCGGCCCTGCAATCCCCAAATGCACAGGCAGCGTTATGCCAGCCTCGGCGAGGCGCCTCGTCCAATCGGCGACGGGACCCGCCTCGAAGCAGAATTGCGTGACGATCGCCATGTCGGCGCCCGTCTCATCGCGCCAGGCCTGCTTCTCTTCCAGCGCCTTCATCACGAGCGTCTCGCCGCCGTCGCTGTCGATATCGCGGTTGCCTTCCGGGTGTCCGGTGACATGGATGCGCGCGTAGCCTTGCTCCTCGAAGATCCCCGTCTCCAACAGCTGCATGGCACAGTGGAATGCGCCCTTCGGCTTGGCCACGCCACCGCCGAGCACCAGCGCGCCCTGGACGCCAGCCTCTTCTCGATAGCGCGTGACCCAGCTGCGCAGCTCAGCAGCGTTCGCGATGATCCGCGCGGGAAAATGAGGCATCACCTCGAAGCCTTCGGCGGCGAGGCGCCGTGCGGTCCCGACCATGTCGTCGATCGGCCTGCCGTCCAGAAGGGCGATATAGACGCGGGTGCCGGCGGGAAGCAGGGTGTCGAAACGCTCGATCTTCGCAGCGGTGCGCGGCATCACCTCGATCGAGAACCCCTCCATCAGGCTTGCTGCGCCGGTGTTGTCCCGGCGTGCCTTGTGCAGCCCGAAATTGATGATGCTGGCCATGTTCACTCCCTCTAGGCCGGCGAAGACCAGCCGCCTTGCTCGATCAATTTCTTGACCGTGTTGCCGTCGTACTCCGAGACCAGCCGAGCGGCTGCATCCTGAGCCGCCGCCTCGACATCACCATCAACGTGGACGGGATCGCTCCTCCGCCACTCTGCCAGATAGGCGTCGCTGTCGCGGGCACCCACCTTCATCGCGCATCTGTCAATCGCCTGCTCGAAGCGCTCGGGGAGAATGCGACGCGCAGTCTTCCTGCCCTCTTTAACGACAACCTGTGCGGGTATGTCGCGCCAGAAGACAATGCTCAGTTGTGCCATCGCTGCCCCTCCGTTCTGTCCAGCGTTAGGATCGGGGCGGCGTTGGCGATACAGCGATATCGACTAGAAAAGCGCAATCTGCGACATTGCTGTCGATGGGTGTGGATCAGGTGCTCTACCGCGGGTTCAGACGTGCCTGAGATTGATGGGTCTTGCAGTACCCCGTAGCCGAGGAGGGCTGGGCTTTGGTCAGTGCGCTGCCGAAAATCAGTTTCGAGTTCTTTCCCCCGAAATCGCCTAAGGCGGCAGCAGCGCTGTGGCAGTCGGTGGAACGCCTCGCGCCGCTCGCGCCCGACTTCGTCTCCGTGACCTACGGCGCCGGGGGCACCACACGCGACAGGACGATGTCGGCGATCCTGGCCATGGTGCAGCGGGCGAATCTTGAGGTTGCGGGTCATCTGACCTGTGTTGGCGCCAGCCGCGACAGCGTCCTGCGCGTGGCGCAAAACTACCTCCGGCTAGGGTGTCGAAAGATCGTCGCCCTGCGCGGCGATCCGCCCGAAGGGCATGGACACTTCACGCCCGAGCTAGATGGGTTCGAAAGCTCGATCGAGCTCATCAAAGCGCTCGCAGATGTCGGCGAGTTCGATCTCTTCGTCGGTGCCTATCCCGAAAAGCACCCGGAAGCGGCCGACCACTCCGCCGATATCGCCTATCTGAAACGCAAGGTGGATGCAGGGGCGACCGCGGCGATCACGCAGTTCTTCTTCGAGAACGAGATTTTCCTGCGCTTCCGAGATGCCTGCGTGGCGGCAGGGATCGACATCCCGATCCTGCCGGGGATCCTGCCCGTCGACGATTTCGACAAGATGGTCAGCTTCGCCGGCCGCTGCGGGACCAGTGTGCCGGGTTGGATGCACGACGCCTACGCCAACGCCGACGATCGGGACGCGCATGATCTTCTCTCGCTGGCGATCGCGTCGGAGCAGTGCGAGGGCTTGATGCGCGAGGGCGTCGACCACATCCACATCTACACGCTCAACAAGCCCGATCTGCCGTTCCAGCTCTGCCAGGCCATCGGGGTCGAGCCGCATCAGGCGGGCCTCGCCATCGCGGGCGGCTAAGGGGCGCTTGCAGCCGATCGTCCTCCCTCCCTATCTTCTGCAGAAGACAGGGATGTGTGACGATGACCGGGGCGCGCGCCGAGAGCGGAACATGGCAGGGCGATCGAACGGCACGCGATAAGCGGAGCGGCGCGATCGCCGCGCTCGACCTCGGCACGAACAACTGCCGCCTGCTTGTCGCCGAGCCGCGTGATGACGACTTTAGGGTGATCGACGCCTTTAGCCGGCCCGTGCGCCTGGGCGAGGGGATGGAACATCATCGCACCCTGTCCCGCGTCGCGCAGGACCGCGCGATCAAGGCGCTTCGCATCTGCGCCGCCAAGCTTCGCCAACACAGCGTGACCGACGCGCAGATCATCGCCACCGAAGCGTGCCGACGCGCTGAGAACGGCCAGCGCTTCGCCCGGCGCGTCCGACGCGAGACCGGGATGGACCTGCGCATCATCTCGGCCGAGGAGGAGGCGCGCCTCGCCGTCGCCGGTTGCACACCGCTGGTCGACCCCGACGCGGAACAATTGCTCGTGATCGATATCGGCGGCGGCTCCACCGAATTGATCTGGGTCGATCTCGCCCTGACCGCCCCGGCGCGCCGCCGCGCCCTTGTCCGTGCCTTGGCGCCCCTCCTGCCTGGGGATCACTGTCACGACTGTCGAGCGGCCGAGACGCATGTCTCCGACTGGCTGTCGGTACCGCTGGGGGTATCGACCCTGCATGACCGGTTCGCCGCCATCAGCGATGACCGCGCCCGGTTCGAGGCGATGTCGGCGAGCTTCGCTGAAGCGATGATGGGGTTTCGCCCGCTGACCTGCCGCGACCGGCAGAAGCAGTGCGAGAAGCTGCAGGTCATCGGCGTCTCTGGCACGGCCACCACCTTCGGCGCGCTGCATCTGGGTCTGCGCGTCTATGACCGGTCGAAGGTGGACGGGCTGTGGATGCAGGGCAGCGAGGTGCGCGGCGTGACCGAGCGGCTGCTGTCGCTCGGCGCCGGCGGGCGGTCGCGCTGCCCGGGGGTTGGTCGGAACCGATCCGAACTGATCATCTCAGGCGCGGCGATCCTGTCCACGATCTTCGATATCTGGCCGGCACAGCGCATGCGCGTCGCAGATCGCGGTCTTCGTGAGGGGATCCTGTACGGCCTGCTGCATCACCAAAAGCTGCTGATGACCTGATGGCCGGTCCGAAGAAGGGCGGAAGGGGTGGCCGCAAGGCGCCGATCCATACCGACGTTGTCGGCCCTGGCCCGCAGCCGGGCGCATCGGGCCGTGGGCAGCGGGCGCTCCACGAGAAGGTGAAGACTGCCAAGGGCCGAAAGCTCAGTTCGACGCTCTGGCTCGAACGCCAGCTCAACGACCCCTATGTGCGCCGGGCGCGGGTCGAGGGATATCGCGGGCGCGCGGCTTTCAAGCTTATCGAGATCGACGACAAGCACCGTTTCCTGACGCCCGGCGCCCGTGTCGTCGATCTCGGCTGTGCGCCGGGCGGGTGGTGCCAGGTCGCGGTCGCCCGGATCAACGCCGATGGCAGCCGCAAGAACCGCCCGCAAGGCCATGTGCTGGGCGTCGACCTGCAAGAGGTCGCTCCGATCGCCGGCACCGATCTCATGGTGCTGGACTTCCTCGACGACGGTGCCGATACGGCCGTGAAGACGCGTCTCGACGGCCCCGCCGATATCGTCCTCTCCGATATGGCGGCCGCGTCCTCGGGTCATCGGTCGACCGACCATCTGCGCATCATCGCATTGGCCGAGGCAGCGGCGGAGTTCGCGATCGAGGTCCTGACACCTGGTGGCGTCTTTGTCGCAAAGGTCCTGCAGGGCGGGACAGAAGGCGCGCTCCTCGCCCGGCTGAAGCAGTGCTTCGCCAAGGTCCAGCACATGAAACCACCCGCCAGCCGCAAGGACTCGGCCGAGATGTACGTGATCGCGACCGGCTTCAGGGCGCCGCGCGAGAGCGAGAGCCCCGACGCCTAGGTATCGGCCGTCCGGCGCAGGGCCTCCCGCGCCGCAGTATCCAGTTTCACCCGCCAGCGCCCCGGCGCATCGCCCGGCACGCGCGTCGCCATGTCGGACGGCGCAATGCCTGCCAGCACGCTCCGCACATCCTCGATCACCTCCGGGGCGAGGCGATAGTACTGGTGGCGCACCAGCTTGTCCGCCGGTGTCCAGGAGACATCGCGGCAGTCCACCGCGCTGACCCGATCGGGCAGCACCGACATGCGCCTCGGGCCCAAATGGCCGAGCCGCGCCCCCTGGTTGGGCTTCAGCACCGAGGCCGTAAGCGCCTTGTCGTTCTCGGCGTGGTAGACATGCACGCGCCGCGTCAGCATCAGCACCGGCGCCAGCCAGCCTTCCTGTTCGAGTGCATGGTCTTCGATATCGGCGGCCATCAGAAAGACGTTCTCGAACACGGGGCGCAGCAGGATGCCTTCCTCCTCCGCGATCTCCACCATCTCCTGCACCGCGGCGCGCAGCGCCCAGTTGCCCATGCTGTGGGCCACCAGATGCAACCGCTGCTCGCAACGCTCCTCGCGCTTTAACGCGATCAGGAACTCCAGCATGCGCATAGCGCAGCGCGCCATGGCATGCCCGCTCTCCTTCGCCTGCACACGGTCGCCCGAATAGGCCCAGCCGCGATCGTCATCGACGAACATCTCGGCGTCCGACGGCCAGGAGAAGGCGAAGACCAGCGGCTCCTTCCGCTCTGCGCTGAGCGTCCCTTCCGCATCGGTCGGTGCCGAGAGATAGGCATCGGCGAGGGCGGCCGCGCGCTCCATCGCACTCTCGAAGGTCGAGGCGAAGCCGTGGATGAAGACGAGCACATCGCGCGTCTCGGTCGCCATGACGCCGCGCATTTCTTCGAACATCGCGGTCGATCCGGGCTTGCCGGCAGGGTTCGATTTGCTGGGTCTGCGCTCGTCGTACAGCTCGGCCGATATCGTCTTGTAGCCCTCGCCGCCCAACGCCCAATTGTCGCCGATCTTCTCGACGAGTGCCTTGCCGACGCGATAGAAGCGCGGCCCGTCGCTGTTGAAGTCGTTGCCGAGTTCCGGCGGGTTTACCCGCTTCACCTCTCGGTTCGTGCCGAAATAGACGGTCGTCGCCATCAATACCTCCCTCGCAAAGGAGCGGCAGTCTAGCGGCCGGCACCCCGGGCATGGAAGACGAAGCCGAGGAAATTGAGCAGAAGCTGCGCGGCCAGGATCGCGGTCGACCCGCTCGGGTCGTAGTCGGGCGCCACCTCGACCAGGTCGATACCGACGACCTCGTGCCGCCGTGCGAGGGCCTGCAGCATCTCCAGCACGTCATAGTAGAGAAAACCGCCATGGCTGGGCGTGCCGGTACCGGCGGCGATCGAGGGGCAGAAGGCGTCGATATCGATGGTCACATACACCTTGGCGCCCAACGGAATATGGGCCACGACCGCCTCGGGCCCCAGCCGGCGCGCCTGGCGCACGCTCAGGATATCCGAGCCCATGGCGCGCGCATCGTCATAGCCCTCGCGTGCCGTCGAGCTCACGTTTCGGATGCCGATCTGGGTCAGGCCGGTCACATGGTCCCGCTCGGCCGCGCGCCGCATCGGATTGCCGTGCCCGAACCGCACGCCGTGCCGGACATCGACGAAGTCCAGATGCGCATCGATCTGCACGATATGGATCGGCCCCTGACCGTCGAAGGCAGCGATGACGGGGATGTTGATCGAGTGATCGCCGCCGATCACCACCGGCAGCGCGCCTGAGCCGAGGGCCGCGCGCACGCCCGCCTCGATGTTCGCATGGCTCGCAACCGTGTCGGTGTGGACGATGTCGGCATCGCCCATATCGACGATCCTCACCGTGGCCGGAAGGTAGACCGCGTCGTCCTCGTGGTCATAAGACCCGGCATGGCCGAAGGAGAACAGGGTCGACGCCTCGCGCACCGCCCTGGGTCCGAAGCGCGCGCCCGCCCGCCACTGCGTGCCCGCATCGAACGGTGCGCCTAGGACCGCGACATCGGCCTCCAGCCGTGACCAGTCGCCGACGAACGGCCGTTTTGCGAAGGTGCAGATGCCGGTGAACGGCAGGTCCAGCCGCCCGCTGTCGTAGCCATGCCCCGTCACTCAACGCTCCGCCGTTTCGCCCGTCATGCCACAACGCTTGCCGCGCTGACACGCAGCCGCTGCACCGCCGGAGTGCCATGCGGCACATGGCTTTCCAAGGCCTTCGCGACATGAGATAGACCCGCGCAATCAACACAGACAGGCAGCGAGAGGTCGGGCAGTGCAAATCCGCGAGGCTTTCACATTTGACGACGTGCTGCTCGTACCCGGCGCGTCGGAGGTCGTTCCAGCCGATGCCGATCTGCGCACCCGGATCACGCGCGAGATCGACCTGAACATCCCGCTGGTCTCCTCGGCCATGGACACGGTGACCGAGGGGGCGATGGCCATCGCCATGGCGCAGGCGGGCGGCCTTGGGGTCATCCACCGCAATCTCAGCCTCGAGGAACAGGCTGCCGCCGTCCGCCATGTCAAACGCTTCGAGAGCGGCATCGTCTACGAGCCGATCACCCTCCGCCCCGACCAGACCCTGGCCGATGCCCAGGCGCTGCAGGCCCGCTACAGCATCACCGGCTTTCCGGTCGTCGAGACCGACGGCCGCCTCGTCGGTATTCTGACGAACCGCGATATGCGCTTCGCCGATGACCCATCCGTCCCAGTGCGCGCACTCATGACCTCCTCCAACCTCGCGACGGTGCGCGAGCCGGTCGACCTGACCGAGGCCAAGCGCATGCTGCAGGCGCGCCGGATCGAGAAGCTGCTCGTGGTGAACGGTGAGGGACACTGCACAGGTCTCTTGACGGTCAAGGACATCCAGAAGGCCGTTCTCAATCCCTTCGCCTGCAAGGACGCGATGGGCCGGCTCCGCGTCGCCGCAGCCTCGACAGTGGGCGAGGCGGGCTTCTCCAGGTCCGAGGCGCTGATCGATGCAGGCGTCGACCTGCTGGTAATCGACACGGCGCACGGCCATTCACGCGCCGTCGCCGAGGCGGTGACGCGGGTCAAGAAACTCTCCAACGCCGTGCAGGTGGTCGCGGGCAATGTCGCGACCGCCGAGGCGACGCGGGCGCTGATCGACGCGGGCGCCGATGCGGTGAAGGTCGGCATCGGCCCCGGCTCGATCTGCACCACGCGCGTTGTCGCCGGCGTCGGCGTGCCTCAGCTCACCGCGGTGCTCGACTGTGCCGAGGCCGCCGCCGCGACCGGCTCGCCGGTCATTGCGGATGGTGGGATCAAGTTCTCGGGCGATCTCGCCAAGGCCATCGCCGCGGGTGCCGACTGCGCCATGGTGGGCTCGATGCTCGCCGGCACCGATGAGAGCCCGGGCGAGGTGTTCCTCTACCAGGGCCGCAGCTACAAGGCCTATCGCGGGATGGGGAGCGTGGGCGCCATGGCCCGCGGCTCGGCCGACCGCTATTTTCAGAAGGACATTCAGGACACCCAGAAGTTGGTCCCCGAGGGTATCGAGGGTCAGGTGCCCTACAAGGGGCCGGTCGGCGCGGTGCTGCATCAGATGACCGGCGGCCTGCGCGCCTCGATGGGCTATACCGGCCACCGCACCATCGCCGCGATGAAGGGCTCGTGTCAGTTCGTCCGCATCACTGGTGCCGGCCTCAAGGAAAGCCACGTCCACGACGTCCAGATCACCCGTGAGAGCCCGAATTACCGCTCGGAGAGATGAAGACGTGCCCTAGGCGCAGCAAACTGGCGCGGCGACGGGCCTTGTCGGCCAGCCGCCGCACGGGTCTTAGTCGTCGGGCCTCAGGCCGCGGCGGTGTCGGAGGGGGTCCATGCGAACTTCTGGAAGGGCGCGTCGACCGGCGTGTCGAACAGGTGATTGACGTAGTTCGACATGACCTTCTGCGAGAGGACCAGCACGACCTCCAGGATATGCCTGTCGCCATAGCCCGCCGCTCGGAAGGCGTCGATCTGGGCGGCATCGGCCTCGCCCCGACGGCGCAGCACCGCAAGCGTAAACTGGCGCAGCGCCTCCAGCTTCGGATCGGCCAGCGGCTGACCCGCGCGCAGAGCATCGATGACCGCAGGCTCGACCTTGTCGCGATGCGCGATCGCGGTGTGCGCCGGCACGCAGTAGTGGCAGGCGTGCTCGACATTGATTGCCTGCCAGATCACCGTCCGTTCGGCCGCGTCGAAAGCGGTGTTCTCGACAACCAGCGCATGGACGCGCTGATAGGCCTCCAACAGCGCCGGGCTCTCGGCCATAACGCCGTGCAGGTTGGGGATCATGCCGAAGCCGCGGATCGAATTCTCAAGCAGCGGCTTCGCGCCCTCGGGTGCCGTCTCGACGGTGTGCACAGTCGGTGTCTCGCCCATGGCGTCCTCCATCAGGGTGGCGGCGGCGGCGCTATCGACGCCCGCCGGATTGGAGGTCACCTAGGGCGCACCGCCATGACGCCGAAAGACCGGCTAAAGACTGCGTGATGCATAGCCGCTTCTCGCTTGCCGGATCCCGATGACCCCCAAAGGCAGGGCGCAGGCCGCGATCGAGATCCTGCAGCTTTGGTCGCTCGACCGACATCCGATCGAGCGGGTGTTGACCCGATGGGGGCGGTCGAACCGCTATGCGGGCTCGGGCGACCGTCACGCCATCGCCGATATCGTCTACGCCGTGCTGCGGCGCGCGCGCAGCCTGCAGATCCTCGGCGGCGCGGGCGATCCCGGTGGCGATCTCGCAGCATTCGAGCCGCGCGTGGCGGTTCTCGCGCATCTCGCCATGCAGGGCGAGGACGCAGCGTCCATCGCCGATGGCAGCCGGCATGCCCCCGGCGCGTTGTCACGCGCTGAAGCGGCGGCGCTGGCCGGCTTGCCTGCCGATGCAGATGGTCGTCTCGCTGATGAGGGTAGGGCAGCGCGGTTCGACCTGCCGGATCATCTCGCCGCGCCGCCCCATGCCGTTCCCGAACCTGTCGCCGCGGCCCTCACTACCCGCGCGCCGACCTATCTCAGGGTCAACACACTCAAGGCCGATACTCCGCTCGCGATCGACGTCCTGGGCGACGACGGCATCGCAGCCGAGCCCGGACCGCTCTCGCCCACGGCGCTGGTGGTGACAACGGGCGCGCGTCGCATCGCCCAGAGCGCTGCCTTCCGTAACGGTCTTGTGGAGCTGCAGGACGCCGCCAGCCAGGCGTCGGTCGATCTGGCCGGGCCAGCGCCAGGTATGACGGTGCTCGACCTCTGTGCAGGCGCAGGCGGGAAGACGCTGGCGCTCGGCGCACAGATGCACGGGAAAGGGCGCCTTATCGCCCACGATATCGACCCGCGCCGCATGGCCGAACTGCCGCTGCGCGCCGACCGCGCCGGCCTGACGGTCGAGCGGCTTGCGACACCGGACCTGCCGGCGCTTCAGGGACGCGTGGATCTGGTCTTCGTCGACGCCCCGTGCTCGGGCAGCGGTTCGTGGCGCCGCGACCCCGTCGGAAAGTGGCACCTCGGCCCCAAACGCCTTGCCGAGCTCTGCCGCGTGCAGGACGACGTGCTCGATCAGGCGCTAAGACTCGTCGCGCCGAGCGGTCGCGTCGTCTTCGCGACGTGTTCATTCCTGGCGGCGGAGGGCCCGCTCCGCCTCGAGGCCCTTGCCGATCGCTCACCAAGGCTGATCGACGCCGTGACCTCGGCGGCGCGTTTCAGCAACATGCCCGCCAAGGATGGCGCCGACGGTTTCTTCGCGGCGCGAATGGACATGTTTGGCTAGACCCGTTCATCCTTTTTTTACGCGCTCGGCAGACCTAAGAATGGTCTGAATGAAAGACCGAAGCGTAAGGGTCATGGCCAAGCCAGCCGCTAGACACGACGTCGCGATCCTCGTCGCACTTCTCTCCCTATGCCTGATTGCGACGCTGGGCGGGGGGGTCGAACCCGCAGCGATGGCCGTCGTCGGGGTAGCACCGTCGCTTCGCGCAGCGCTCGGCCGCGTCGGCCTCGACACCTTGCCCGAGGAGCTTCGCCAGGCGAACGAGCCAGCGGCGATCGTCCGAACCTCCGGAAGCGTCGTCGCGATGAACGCCGCGATGCAGAGCTTCGCCGGCTCGGCCACCACCATCGACGACGCGCTTGCCGAGTTCTCCGCGACATCGCAGGGGCTGGTCTATCGCCTCAGCCGTTCCGCCTCCCGCACCGGCATCGCGCTGGAAGAGGTGCGCTGCCCGGTCACCGACGAGCGGCGCTATCTCTCCGTCACGCGTACAGGCGCGCGGCATTTCCTGTGGCGCGTGCTGCCGAGCGACGCCACCGACATCATCGCGCTGCCGACTGCGGCCGCGCCCCACGACAAGGCGTCCTACGGCTATCTCTCCTTCGACAAGGCCGGCGGCGCCAGCTTCAACCCGCGCTGCCGCGAGTTCTTCGGCACCGATGCCAAGCGCCTGATCGAGGCGGTTAAGACGGAACGCGGCGAACTGCTCGCCGGCGACTACCGGCTGCCCTGCCGCGACGGCGCCGAGCGCGACTTTTTCGTCATCCCGACCGGCCTGCGCGGCACGGCCGACGGCATGCCGTTCGGCGCGGAGATCTTCTTCTTCGAGGTCGGCGGCGTTGCCGGTGGTCGACGGGTCGAGCAGGCGCGGGTCTCGGACGATCTGCCCGTCTCGGTCATGCACCTGTCCCGCGATGGTCGGCTCGAATGGCTGAACTCCGCCGCGGTGCGCACGCTTGGCGGTCGCGCGGCGCCGGGCCGTATGCTGGCCGAGTTCCTGACCTGCCGGGGTGAACGTCTGGAGACCCTGGTCGAGCGGGCGGCCGCCCGGACGACCGTCGGCACGGTATTCACCACGGGTGAACTGTCGGAACGTCCGCTGCAGCTCAGCCTCAGCCCGGCGCGGCGTCTCGGTGGCGGCCGCGTCGCCGCGGTCCTGACCGACGCGGCCGAGCTTCATGCGCTGCAGGACAAGTATACGCAGTCCCAGAAGATGGAGGCCGTGGGCCAGCTTGCGGGCGGTGTTGCCCATGACTTCAACAACCTGATCACGGCGATCAACGGTCATTGCGATCTGCTGTTGATCGGCAAGGATGCCACGCAGCCCGACTATTCCGACCTGATGCAGATCAGGCAGAACGCGAACCGGGCTGCGGCGCTGGTGCGGCAGCTCCTCGCCTTCAGCCGCAAGCAGACCCTGAAGCCCGAGACGCTGTCGCTCTCGGATGTGATCTCCGACACGCTCTACCTGCTCGACCGATTGATCGGCGACCGCGTGAAGCTGAGGCTCGACCCGGATCCCGCCGGGCCGGTCGGCCATGTCCGCGCCGATCAGGGCCAGCTCGAACAGGCGCTGGTCAATCTCGTCGTGAATGCGCGCGATGCCATGCCGAAGGGTGGCACGGTCACCATCTCGACGCGGCGCCGCATGTTCCGCGTGGACGAGCAGCGCCACGGCGGCGTCGTGCCGGCCGGCGACTATGTCGAACTGGTCGTCGCGGATGAAGGTTTGGGCCTTCAGGACGAGACGATCGGCAAGGTCTTCGATCCGTTCTTCACCACCAAGGCGCAGGGCGAGGGGACCGGTCTCGGCCTCTCGACCGTCTACGGCATCGTCAAGCAGTCAGGCGGCATGGTTTTCGCCGAGAACCGGCCCGAGGGCGGTGCCTGCTTCCGCATCCTGCTGCCGCGTGTCGAGGCCGACAGTGCCGAGGAGATCAAGCCCGACCGGCCGAACGCCACCAAAGCCATCGACTTGACCGGCGCCGGCCGCGTTCTGCTGGTCGAGGACGAGGCCGCGGTCCGGTCCTTCGCAGCCCGGGCGCTGCAGCTCCGAGGCTATGACGTCACGACGGCCGAGGAGGCGGAGGAGGCGCTCGCCATCCTCGAGGACGGCGACACGGATTTCGACCTCATCGTCTCGGATGTGATGATGCCGGGCATGGACGGGCCGACCTTTGTCGGCAAGGCCCGCGAAATGATGCCCGAGGTGCGCGTCCTGTTCGTCTCGGGCTATGCCGAGGAAGCCTTTCGCAAACAGATCGAACGCCCTGACTACGCCTTTCTCTCGAAGCCCTTCTCGCTGGCCGAACTGACCGCCAAGATCAAGGAAGTGCTGCAGTAGCCGCCCCGGACCGGCGGTCCGTGATGCCGGCCTATGTGGATGCGCATCCCGTGGTCGCGTCTGTCGGCGTTGCTAGGGTAGGAACACTCGGGCAGGGCGTCGTGTGATGTGGCGATAGGCGATTGCCAGTCGCCACTCTCGGCCCGCACTTAACCACCGTTTCACCATATGGCAGCAGCGTCGGCCTGCTCCGGCGCGGCAAACGTTCGCCGCTGTCGCCCGGGGCGGCGTGGTGTGATTTGCTCTGTCCAGTCCTCTGCAAATGTGCGAACATTTGCCGAACAAGGGCGACTTGAATCGACCCGCGCGCCGGCATGGTGCAGATGAGGCAAGGAGTACGAGCAGTGGACCAGACGATCATGAAACTCGACGAGAAGCGCCAGGCCGACAAGCAGAAGGCGCTCGACAGCGCCCTTGCCCAGATCGAGCGCAGTTTCGGCAAGGGCTCGATCATGAAGCTCGGCCAGCAGACCGGGCTCGATATCGAGGCGACGTCGACCGGCTCGCTCGGCCTCGACATCGCCCTCGGCATCGGTGGGCTGCCGAAGGGCCGCATCGTCGAGATCTACGGGCCCGAAAGCTCGGGCAAGACGACGCTTGCCTTGCAGACTGTGGCGGAGGAGCAGAAGAAGGGCGGCATCTGCGCATTCGTCGATGCCGAGCACGCGCTTGATCCGATCTATGCGCGCAAGCTTGGCGTCGATGTCGACAACCTGCTGATCAGCCAGCCCGATGCCGGGGAACAGGCGCTCGAGATCACCGATACCCTCGTGCGCTCCGGCGCCGTGTCGATGGTTGTGGTCGACTCGGTCGCCGCCCTTACGCCGCGGTCCGAGCTAGAGGGCGACATGGGCGATGCCCAGGTCGGCGCCCAGGCCCGCCTGATGAGCCAGGCGATGCGCAAGCTTACCGGCTCGATCAACCGCTCGAAATGCATGGTAATCTTCATCAACCAGATCCGGATGAAGATCGGCGTGATGTTCGGCAGCCCCGAGACGACGACGGGTGGCAACGCGCTCAAGTTCTACGCTTCGGTCCGGCTCGACATCCGTCGCATCGGCGCAATCAAGGACCGTGACGAGATCATCGGCAACCAGACCCGCGTCAAGGTGGTAAAAAACAAGGTCGCGCCGCCTTTCAAGCAGGTCGAGTTCGACATCCTCTATGGCGAGGGCGTCTCGAAGATGGGCGAGCTCATCGATCTCGGCGTCAGGGCCGGCGTCGTCGATAAGTCTGGCGCCTGGTACTCTTACGGCGATCAGCGCATCGGACAGGGCAAGGAGAATGCTCGTCAATTCCTCAAGGACAACGAGGACATCGCGCTGGCTATCGAGGACAAGATCCGCGCCGCCCATGGTCTGGATTTCGACATGGGTCCAAGCGATCACGATGAGGACGGCGTTCTGGAAGCATAGGCTTTCTGGAGGGGTCCGGCCGCAGTCGGACCCTGCTCGCACCAAGCGCTACATCGAGACCATCGAAGTACGAGGTCGAGCTATCGACGCCTCGATTGCTTCATTGTCGGCCGCACAGCGCCGATATCGGCGCCGTTGAGCGGCCACAGCAACGGGCCGCCGACGACGATCACCTATCGATTGATGTTGTGGGACGACGCGGGCGGAGACTGCCGCCAAGTCTGATCGTCGGCTGCAGCGTCACGGCGCGCGGTGCGCTAATCCTGTAAGCGCCGCTCGGCGGCCCCCAGAACGCTGCGGCATCTGGACCGGATGCAACCATACCGGCTGAACGCCCAAAAGGCGTCGCTCGGCGGCGTCGCAGGTAGCAATGCGTTGGGCGATCTGGGTCGGGGCGCCGGGGAACATGGCGTTCTGGACAGTGAACCTGCCCGCCGATACATCGCGAGCGATCCCCCGCACGCGACAGACCGGTAAACATGGCGACCCTGAACGAGATCCGCGCGACCTTCCTCGATTACTTCGCCAAGAACGGCCACCAGGTCGTGGCGTCGTCCTCGCTTGTGCCGCGAAACGATCCGACGCTGATGTTCACCGCGGCCGGTATGGTTCAGTTCAAGAACCTCTTCACCGGCATCGAACACCGCGACTATACGCGCGCGGCCACCAGCCAAAAGTGTGTCCGCGCGGGTGGAAAGCACAACGATCTCGACAATGTCGGCTACACGGCGCGTCACCTGACCTTCTTCGAGATGCTCGGCAACTTCTCCTTCGGCGACTACTTCAAGGAGGAGGCGATCCCACTTGCCTGGAGCCTCATCACTGACGAGATCGGGCTGCCGAAGGACCGGCTCTGCGTCACGATCTACCACGACGACGAGGAGGCCTTCGGGATCTGGAAGAAGATCGGCGTGCCGGAAGACAAGATCATCCGCATCGCGACCGACGACAACTTTTGGACCATGGGTCCGACCGGCCCCTGCGGCCCGTGTTCCGAGATCTTCTACGACTACGGTCCGCATGTCTGGGGCGGCCCGCCGGGCTCGCCCGAGGAGGACGGCGACCGCTTCGTCGAGATCTGGAACCTCGTCTTCATGCAGTTCGAGCAGTATGACGACGGCCGCCCGCGCACCGACCTGCCGCGCCCCTCGATCGATACCGGCATGGGGCTGGAGCGTATCGGCTCGGTCCTGCAGGGCAAGAACGACGTCTACGACACCGACCTGATGCGCAGCCTGATCGAGGCCTCGGCCGCGGCCTCGGGCACCGACCCGGACGGCCACGGCAAGACGCATCACCGCGTGATCGCCGATCACCTGCGTTCGACCTCGTTCCTGATGGCCGACGGGGTGCTGCCCTCGAACGAGGGGCGCGGCTATGTGCTGCGCCGGATCATGCGTCGCGCGATGCGCCATGCCCATCTGCTCGGCGTGGATCGTCCGCTCATGCACCGGCTCGTGCCAGAACTGGTGCGACAGATGGGTCAGGCCTTCCCCGAGCTCACCACCGCGCAGGATCTCATTACCGAGACGCTAGAGCGCGAGGAGATCCGTTTCCGCCGCACGCTGGACCGCGGGCTCGGTCTGCTGGAGGAGGAGATCGCGACCCTGCCCGAGGGCGGTCAATTGCCGGGCGCGACGGCGTTCAAGCTCTACGACACCTACGGCTTCCCGCTCGACCTCACCCAGGATGCGCTTCGCGAAAAGGGCCTCGCCGTGGATACCGACGGCTTCGATGCCGCCATGGCCGAGCAGAAGGCGCAGGCCCGCGCCGCCCACAAAGGCACCGGCGACCTAGCAGAAAGCGCGGTCTTCTTCGACATCGCCGAACGCGTCGGCGCGACGGAGTTCCTGGGATACGACAGCGAAAGCGCCGAAGCGGTGGTCGCCGCGCTCGTGATCGCCGATGCCGAGGTGCAGGCCGCAGGCGAGGGCACCGACGTTGCCGTGATCCTGAACCAGACGCCCTTCTACGCCGAGGCCGGCGGTCAGGTCGGTGACACGGGCGTCATCGAAGGCCCGTCGGGTCGGATACGCGTCGGCGACGTCAAGAAACGCGTCGGCATGCTGTCGGCTCATCTGGGCACCGTTGAGGAGGGCAGCGTTTCGGTCGGTGATCCGATCAGGATGGCGGTCGACAGCGCACGCCGGGCGGCGATCCGCGCCAACCACTCGGCGACGCATCTCATGCATGAGGCGCTGCGCGGCACGCTTGGCGATCATGTGGCCCAGCGCGGCAGCCTCGTCGCGCCCGACCGCCTGCGCTTCGATTTCGTGCAGAACGACGCGATGACGGCCGAGCAGATGGCGATCGTCGAGGCTGAAGTGAACGACCTGATCCGCCAGGACGCACCCGTGACCACGCGCCTGATGACGCCCGACGACGCGGTCGCGGCCGGCGCGCGCGCGCTGTTTGGCGAGAAGTACGGCGAGGAAGTGCGCGTCGTCGCCATGGGCCGGCGGACCGCCGCGCATATGGGCGGCACGACCGGTGCGCAGGGCCTCACCTATTCGCTGGAGCTCTGCGGCGGCATCCATGTCGCCCGTACGGGTGAGATCGGTCTCTTCAAGCTGGTGTCCGAGGGCGCGTCGTCGGCCGGCGTGCGCCGGGTCGAGGCGTTGACCGGTGCTGCGGCGCTTGCCCATGTGTCCGAGCGGGAGGCCGCGCTGGAAACGGTGGCGAGCCAGCTCAAGGTTCGCCCGATCGAGGCGGGCGAGCGTGTGAAGACGCTCCTTGCCGAGCGGCGCAAGCTGGAGCAGGAGGTGGCGGAACTGCGCAAGCGCGTCGCCCTCGGCGGCGCTGGCGCAGCGTCGGCCGAGGCGCGCGACGTGTCCGGAACCCCGTTCTTCGCGCAGACCCTGCCGGGCGTAAATCCGAAGGATCTGCGCGGCCTCATAGACGAACACAAGAAGCGCCTCGGCTCAGCCGTCGTGCTGCTGATTGCCGATACCGAAGGCAAGGCGACCGTTGCGGCGGGCGTGACCGAGGACCTCACCGCGCGCCTGTCCGCCGTCGACCTGGTGCGTATCGCCGTGGCCGAGGTCGGCGGCAAGGGTGGCGGCGGCAGGCCCGACATGGCCCAAGGTGGCGGCCCTGACGCTGCCAAGGCCGACGCCGCCATCGCCGCGGTCGAGGCGCTGATCGCCGGCTGAGGCCCGCGCCGCCGAACCTGCCGAAGGCTATTCTCTCGCCGCAAAGCGCCTGCGACCACGTATTGGGGCGAATGATCCGTCGTCCGCTTCCGTCTCTTTTTCTTCGTCGGGCGACCGACGGGCGCGCGACACGCGAACGTGAGAGGAGCAGCAAAACACGGGAGATATGAGATGAAGAAGTTCTTGATGATGACTGTCGCAGGTGGCGTCCTGATCACGGGCGCCGTGGCCGTTACAGCGCAGACCCGCGGCGTCGAGCGCGGCGCACCGATCCTTGCCGAGGAACTCGCGCCGACCGAGATCCGGCACCGCGCCAAGGGCCACCGCGCCGATCACCGGGCCGGGCGCCGCGGCGATAACCGGATGGGCCGCCGCTTGTTGCGCCTGCGCGATGACTATGATGCCGATGGCGACGGCCGCGTCACACAGGCCGAGATCGACGAGACGCGGACCGCCCAGCACGCCACCCATGACGGCGACGGCGACGGCGCCCTGTCCCTGACCGAGTACGAGGCACTCTGGCTCGAAGCGATGCGCGAGAGGATGGTCCGCCGCTTCCAGCGCCATGACCGCGACGGCGACGGCCAGGTGACTGCGGACGAGTATCTCGACACGACGTCCTCGATCGTCGAGCTGCGCGACCGCACCGGCGATGGTGCGCTCGACCTCGACGATGTGCGGCGTGGCCCCCGCGAGCGGATGCGCCGCGAGCGTCAGCGCGAGGAGGGCGGGCGCGAGCTCTGAGGCGAGCGCGCCGCCGGGGCGGACCGGGCGAGCCCCGACAGGCCCCGGCGGCGCACCCTCACATCAGCATGCCCATCGGGTCTTCCAGTTGAGTCTTGATGGCGTCCAGGAACTGCGCGCCCAGCGCACCATCGATCACCCGGTGATCAACCGACAGCGTGACCGACATCACCGTCGCCGCCGCCAGGGCGCCGTCCTTCACGACCGGTTTCTTCACGCCCGCGCCCACCGCCAGGATCGAGGCGTGGGGCGGGTTGATCACCGCGTCGAAGTTGTCGATGCCGAACATGCCCAGGTTCGAGATCGCAAAGCTGCCGCCCTGATACTCGTTCGGCGCCAGCTTTCGGTCGCGTGCCCTGGTGGCCAGGTCCTTCATCTCGGCCGAGATCGCCGACATCGACTTGGTGTCGGCGTCGCGAATGACCGGCGTGAACAGCCCGCCCTCGATCGCCACGGCGACAGCGACATCGGCGGCGCTGAACTGCAGCACGCGATCGCCCGCCCAGACCGCATTGCATCCCGGCACCTGCTTCAGCGCCAGCGCGCAGGCCTTTATGATGTAGTCGTTGACCGACAGCTTGATGCCGCGCTTCTCGCCCTTGGCATTCATCTGCGCGCGGAACGCCAGCAGATCGTCCAGCATGATGTCGCGGCGCAGGTAGAAATGCGGGATCGTCTGCTTCGCCTCGGTCAGCCGCGCGGCGATGGTCTTGCGCATACCGTCGAGGGTGACTTCCTCATAGGCGCGGTCGGCGTACATCTTCTTCACCGCATCAGCACCCATGCCCTGCGGCGCGGGTGCGACGGCACCGGGTGCTGGCGCGACGGCCGGGGCAGGGGCGGCGGCGGCAACGGGCGCCGGCGCGCTCGCCGCCTTCTCCACATCAGCCTTCACGATCCGGCCATGCGGGCCACTGCCGCTCAGGGTGCCGAGATCCAGCCCATGCGACGCAGCCAGGCGTCGCGCTAGCGGCGAGGCAAAGATCCGTCCTCCGGCGCCCGTCACTGGTGGAGGGGCGGGGGCTGCGGCCGTCGGCGTGGCGTCCGAAGCGGGCGCGCCTGCCAGTGTGCTGGCCGGTGCACTCGCAGGCGCACCGGCCGATGTGCTCGCGGGCGCGCCGCTGCCGTTGGTCTTCGGGGCGTCGGACACCGCGCCTGACCCGCCGTCCAGCGCGCTGGCATCCTCACCCTCCTCCAGCAGGATGCCGATCACGGCATTGACCTTCACGCCTTCGGTGCCCTCGGGCACGACGATCTTGCCGACGGTGCCCTCGTCGACGGCTTCCACTTCCATGGTGGCCTTGTCCGTCTCGATCTCGGCGATCACGTCGCCCGAGTTCACCTCGTCGCCCTCGGCAACGGTCCACTTGGCGAGCTTGCCCTCCTCCATGGTCGGCGACAGGGCGGGCATCAGGATGTTGATCGGCATCTCTCGACCCCCTCAGCGGTAGCAGACGGTCTTGGCGGCCTCGACCACCTCGTCCGTCGTCACCAGCGCAAGCTTTTCGAGATTGGCGGCATAGGGCATCGGCACGTCCTTGCCCGTCAGGTTGATCACCGGCGCGTCCAGATAGTCGAAGGCCTCCTGCATCAGCACGGCCGAGATGTGGTTGCCGACCGAGCATTGCGGCCAGCCCTCCTCGACCGTGACGCAGCGATTTGTCTTCATGACCGAGCGGATGATGGCGCCGCGGTCCATCGGGCGCAGCGTGCGCAGATCGATGACCTCGGCATCGATACCCTCGCCGGCCAGGCGCTCGGCTGCCTCCATCGCATAGCCCATGCCGATGCCGAAACTGACGATGGTCAGGTCGTTGCCGGCCCGGGCGATCCGTGCCTTGCCGATGGGGATGGTAAAATCGTCGAGTTCCGGCACGTCGAACGAGCGGCCATAGAGGATCTCGTTCTCCAGAAAGATCACCGGGTTCGGGTCGCGCACGGCAGACTTCAGCAGACCTTTCGCATCGGCCGCGGTGTAGGGCATCACGACCTTAAGGCCGGGGATGTTGCTGTACCAGGCGGCGTAGTCCTGGCTGTGCTGGGCGGCGACGCGGGCGGCCGCGCCGTTCGGGCCGCGAAACACGATCGGGCATCCCATCTGGCCGCCCGACATATACAGCGTCTTCGCGGCCGAGTTGATGATCTGGTCGATCGCCTGCATCGCGAAGTTGAAGGTCATGAACTCCACGATCGGGTGCAGCCCTGCGAAGGCGGCGCCCACGCCGATGCCGGCGAAACCATGCTCGGTGATCGGGGTGTCGACGACGCGTTTGTCGCCGAACTCGGCCAGCAGCCCCTCGGTGATCTTGTAGGCGCCCTGATACTCCGCCACCTCCTCGCCCATCACGAAGACACGCTCGTCGCGGCGCATCTCTTCGGCCATGGCATCGCGTAGGGCGACGCGCACGGTCTCGGTCTTCAGCGGCGTGCCCTCGGGCCAATCCGGTTCGGCGGCCGCGTCCGCATCGCGCGCCGTGGCCGGGATCGCGGCGGCCGGCTCGGCATGTGCCGGCGCGGAGGCTGGGGCAACGGCAGGGGTCGCGGCCTCGGCGGCGGGCGCCGGGGCGGCCGCGCCGTTTGTCGGCTTCTCGGCGGCGCTTGCGTCCTCGCCGTCTTCCAAGAGCACGGCGATCGGCGTGTTGACTTTGACGCCCTCGGTACCCTCGGCGATCAGGATCTTGCCGACGGTGCCCTCGTCGACCGCTTCCACTTCCATGGTGGCCTTGTCGGTCTCGATCTCGGCGATAACGTCGCCCGAGGACACCTCGTCACCTTCCTTGACGTTCCATTTGGCGAGCTTGCCCTCCTCCATCGTCGGAGAGAGCGCTGGCATCAGTACCTGGATGGTCATCTCGGCGTCCCCTCCCAGGGATCGTCTTGGACGTTATTGTCAGTTCACTCGGCGGCCTGCGGCAGGTCGTCGGCATAGATATCGGTCCACAGCTCGTCCAAGGCTGGTTCCGGGCTGTCCTGCGCGAACTTCGCGCTTTCGTTCACGCGCGCCTTCACGTCCTTGTCGATCTTCTTCAGCGCGTCCTCGTCGGCGACGCCCTGCTCGATCATGATTTTCTTGAGCTGTTCGATCGGATCGCGGGTCTCGCGCATCGCGCTGACCTCGTCGCGCGTGCGGTACTTCGCCGGGTCCGACATCGAATGACCACGATAGCGGTAGGTCTTGCACTCCAGCACATACGGCCCCTTGCCGCTTCGGCAGTGATCGATCGCGCGGGCGCCGGCCTCGGCAACCTTGACCACGTCCATGCCGTCGACCTCCTCGCCCTCGATGCCGAAGGCTTGGCCGCGCTTGAACAGCTCCATCGAGCTGGTGGAGCGCTGCTGCGAGGTGCCCATCGCGTATTTGTTGTTCTCGATCACGAAGACGACCGGCAGCTTCCAGAGCGCGGCCATGTTGAAGGCCTCGTAGACTTGGCCCTGATTGGCCGAGCCGTCGCCGAAATAGGTCAGCGAGACATGGCCGTTGCCGAGATAGCGGTTGGCGAAAGCGAGCCCGGCGCCGAGCGGCACCTGGGCGCCGACGATACCGTGGCCGCCATAGAACTCCTTCTCCTTCGAGAACATGTGCATCGAGCCGCCCTTGCCCTTCGAGTAGCCGCCCTCGCGGCCCGTCAGCTCGGCCATGACGCCGTTGGGGTCCATGCCGGCGGCCAGCATGTGCCCGTGGTCGCGATACGAGGTGATGACCTGGTCGCCCGGCTTGCACTGGCTCTGCAGCCCGACGACGACAGCCTCCTGTCCGATATAGAGGTGGCAGAAGCCGCCGATCAGGCCCATGCCGTAGAGCTGGCCCGCTTTCTCCTCAAAGCGGCGGATCAGCAGCATGTCGGCATAGTACTGATGCATCTCCTCGGGCGAGGGGCTGTTCTTCTTCGGCGCGGCCTTCGCGCGCCCGCCACTCGTCTTCGCCGTGCCAGACTTTGCCATGCCAGTCTTTGCCGTGGCCGCGCTTCGCGCTGCCGGTTTAGGGGCAGCGGTCTTCGGTGCGGCGGTGCTGCTCTTTCGTGCGGTGGCCATGGCACTCTCCTTCCGGTCGATGCGTCAAGCGCTTCGGCGGTCGTCTCTCGGCATCAGCGCGGCCAGCCTGAATGGCGCCGCATGGGTGGGCAGAACACCGACGAACCGGCGCGGTGTCACCATGGAGTCGGGATTGGCGCATCGCAAGGGTGCAGACGTTCCACAGCACGCGCGGCGTGAAGCAGCCCGGTCTACGGGCGGATCAGCACGTCTTCGGTGTGACCGACGCCCAGCACGACGCGCGCACGCTCGTCCAGGATATCGGGGTCGATCTCCGGCCCGGCCAGGCTGAAGACGCGGTTGCGAATGATCGCGCGCTCGGCCTCGACCAGCGCCAGCTCGCCCTGCAGCCGGGCCTCAAGTGCCGTCGCCTCACGCAGCGCACGCAGGCCCGTATCGCCCTCGATCGCGCTGTGGGCGAAGACGACCGCGATTGCCGCCATCAGGACATAGGTTCCCGGCACCAGTGCCTGGCGCCACCGCATTCTGCTCACGCTCAACCTCCGCCACGGCCGATTTTTCGGCTCTTCGCAAGGTTAGGATACCAGCACAGGACCAACAACAAACAAGCCTTTCTGGGCCTGGCCGGACGCCTTAGGATTTTCCCTTGCGCCGCGGCCCCTTGGCCACAGGACGCTTGCTCGGCCCTTTGAAGGGCCGCTTCGCCTTGGCGCCAGGCGGCGTGACCGGCTGGGACAGCGGCTGGCCGTCGTTCGCGCGCAGGCGCAGCATCGCCCAGGCGGTCGAGACCGAGACCGAGATCTGCCCGGCCGCCAGCGCGACGACGACCGGCAGCCACCCGGCAGCCTCGGGCCCGGCCGCGTTCACCCGCCACAGCACGATCACCCAGTAGATGGCGAGGCCGACGCCCGCCACGACCAAGGTCGGCGTCGACGGCAGGTCCAGCCGCGCCGCGGCCCACCCCGCCAGCAGCGGCGCACCCAGCAGGAACAGCCCGAGCAGCAGCATCTGCATCGCGCCGCCATCGCTCTCCAGATCGACCAGCCACTCGCCCGCTACCATTGCCGCAGGCACCAGCCAGACATGGGCCAGCGCGCCGAGAGGCGGCAGCGTGACGCCCCCGGCCATGCCCTCAGCCCTCAACCCGCGGCACCACGCCCTTGCCGGCATAGCTGGCGGCCTCGCCCAGCGCCTCCTCGATGCGGAGCAGCTGGTTGTACTT